>JAICQC010000256.1 GCA_025938055.1 Anaerolineales bacterium
ATAAATTTAAAGAAAGTGAAGGCACACGTGATGAATGATGAAAGTGAGAAACAGCAGGAGATCAGGCTGCGCAACCTCGCCAAGCAGTTCGGCTATGAGTTGGAAAAAGACAGGCCGCAAGGTCGAGATATGGACCACCAGGGCGGCTATAAGGTCGTCAATGCAGAGGGGCTCGCTGTGGCCGGCGAGAACTTCGAGCTCACGCTGGATGACGTGGAGAGGTTCTTAACGGATACAGACACCGCCAGTAAGTAGGGCGGTTGTTTTTATTCCTGTAAGTATTGCTCAAGTAGAACGTAGCCGTCCGGTCGGCGATTACAAGCTGCGGCGCTCGTTGCATGTTGCCCTTTTCCTCCAACAAAAGTTGGATGGCATCGTTTCACGTTCACGAAACGGGCGACTTTTGGTTGCGTAAGAAAACACTACTTGTCGATACTAATAAGCGTAAAATCAAATTCTGAACATCTAAAATTAACAGCCTTACGTACATTAATAAGGAACCAACATGCCGATGATCGATCAAGTGTTTCCGGTAGAGAAACAAGTCCCATTGGAAGGACTCTATTTGGGTGAAAGGCTGGTGGATCTCGCTGTAGAGATTGGCAGGAGCCTGGTGCTCACCGATTACCTGGCGGACCAGAACGGGGTGATTGCGAAAGCAGCCAACGATGGTCAGTTTGCGATTCCCCCGGAATTGAAAAACTCTTCTGATTGGGATCGTTACCAGGAACTGATGGCGCAGGCAGATGTGATCATCAGCAGCGGCTCGTACTTCAAACGCCGGGCAAACCAGGGCGCTCAGGAAATCCTTTTTCAATTCGAGCCCGGGCAGGCGTTCGAACACTTGGGGCAATGGAGGCTCGATGCAGGCTTCGAAAAAAGAAGCCCGAATGTAGCCATTGTCACCCGCCAACTGGATTTTGAGCTTCCGGAAGAGCTCCGCAAAAGCGGTCGAAGGATCGTCATCTTTACAACCGACTCAATGGCGAGTTCTGACAAAGCCAGGACTCTCAGCAATGCAGATACCATCATCCTTGGAAGCGGCGAGGCGGGCGTAGAGGGAGGCAGGATGATCGCTTCACTTGCCAATGAAATGGGGTATCGCGTGATCATGATGGTCAGCGGGCCAAGCGTACTCGAGCTTTTACTTGCAGCCAACTGCCTGGACCGTTTGTATGTGACCGAAGCCCAACTAAAAATCCCGTTTGATGACCCTGCAGTAGTGCAAACCATGTTATCTGGTGGAAAGAAAGTTAGTGACCTCGAAGATTTCCACCTCGCCCACCAGTTCCTTCAGGAACATGTAGTGACGGAAGCTGGTTCCATCATATCCCAGTCCTTCCTCCGGTACGACAGGAACGATCTTTGGAGGTAAGTATGAATCGTGATCTATTTGTACGTTCGAAAGCCAATCCGATTATCCAACCTGCAGGTTTGCCTTTCAGCGTGAATGGCGTGTTCAATCCCGGTGTCGCCCTGGTGGACGGGGAAGTGGTGTTGCTGCTGCGGATCGAGAACCGGCGGGGAATCTCTGCGCTGTATGTGGCGAGGAGCGCGAACGGTGTCGATGGCTGGCGTATCGAGCGGGAAGCACTGCTGGAGCCTCGGCTGGCGGAGTATCCGTACGAGAAGTGGGGCTGCGAAGACCCGCGCGTGACCCAGATCGGTCCCCATACCTGGATCATTGCCTACACCGCCTATTCCCCCTATGGTCCCGGCGTGGCGCTGGCAAAAACGGAGGACTTTGTTTCGGTGGAACGACTTGGCTTGGTAATGTCCCCCAGCAACAAAGACGCCACTCTGTTTCCTGAAAAGGTCGATGGGTCGTGGCTCATGCTGCATCGCCCCGTGACCGGTTCTGGCGAGCACGTCTGGCATGCCTCTTCCGACGATCTTCTCCACTGGGCATTGCCGGGTATGCTGCTGCCGGCGAACGGCGGACCCTGGTGGGATGGCTTGAAAGTTGGCAGCGGCGCTCCCCCGATACGAACGGAGAAGGGATGGCTGTTGATCTTTCATGGCGTAAAGGCAGGCGGCGGACACCTCATCTACCGCTTAGGGCTGGCGCTGCTCGATCTAAAGGATCCGCGCAAGCTGCTGGCGCGTTCTTCCGATTGGGTCTTTGCCCCGGAGGCGGAATACGAGCAGCGTGGGCTGGTGCCCGATGTCGTTTACACATGCGGTGCGCTGGAACGCGATGGCGAGATCTGGATGTATTATGGCGGTGCCGATACCGTTATAGGACTGGCAACCGCCAGGACTTCGGATTTGGTGGACTTTGCCCTGGAGCACGATTTTCTACATGAAGAAGCTCGTGACCGGTAAATCGACTCACTTTCTTATGGTGCTCCTAATGCCAGTGCGACGGCCTGTTCCAATGCCATTGCACGACCTTCCTCTGAGATCTTGGCAAATTCTGTATCGTCCAATTTTGTATGGATGACCGCCATGTCGCGCTCATAAAACTTTTGCTCAATAAACGGACGAGAGTTGTGCAGCTTTTCGCGCATAGCATCTATCCAGGCGAAAAGTCGTGCGGCGCACTCGAATTGTCTTTGATCCACCTGCAGACTGGCAAGACCCTCAGTTGCCCAAAGCAGGAGCTCTATATAACTTTCCTTGTGAGCCCGTTGGATTACCTCTGCAAATCCTGCACGCGCCTTTTGAACATGACCCTGACGCAGCTCCATATAAGCCAGGCCGACGCTTGCAAACATGGACCACCAAACACCAACTCTCCCATATAATGTAAGGGATTCTTCAAAACAAGCGCGCGCCTTTTGATAGTCGCCCTGTCCGTAAGCCAGAGTACCGAAGCCGTTTACAATACCCGCTTCGTCGGATTGATTCCCCAGATCGTGATAAAGCTTCCTCGCTTCCTCCAGCCATGGAAGGGGTGAAGAAAAATCTCCAGCCCAAAGAGCTTGAACAGCCAATTCACTTAAACAATCCGCAATACCAGTCAGATTCCCCAGGTCACGATAGAGCTGCAAACTTTCTAATAGCAGAGGCTTCGGATCTTCTGAATCATGACGACCTTTCTTCCAGCCCAGCCAGTACAGAGCGGCGGCCTGACCGATTGGATCTTCCAGCGTTCGATACAGAGCCAGGCTCTGCTCCTGAAATTGAACGCCCTGCCACAGGTATTCATCGTGAAAGGTGACTCCCAGATATAACAGGCTGAGCGCCTCCGTCTGCAGATCTGCTACGGAGCGGGCCAGCTGCAGGCCTTGTTCGGCAGCTTTTCGCGCTCCTACAATATCCCCGTGTCGAATGACATATATACAGTAAGAGACGAGCGCCCGAGCGCGCAAAGAATCATGCTCAGGATAGCGTTCCAAAAGTCTACGCAGCCAGTTTCCCAACTCTTGAAAATTATTGCGTCTTTGCCAGAACCGCCAGGGGACGGCTGCAATTCGCAAACCTGCTGCAACATCCGTAGCCAGCGCCCAATCCAAAGCCTTTCGAAAGTTATCGAGTTCATCATCCAGCTTTTTGAACCAGAAGACCTGGTTCGAGCGATACAGTTCCGGCTCGGCTTGCTCGACCAATTTCACGAAATAAGCTAGATGCTTATCGCGAATTGCTTCACTGCCTCCTGCTTCCAATGCTTTCTCCTGAGCATATTGCCGAATGGTCTCATGAAAGGAGTAACGTACGTGAGTTCCCGTCCTTTGATTCATCACGATCAACGACTTGCTCACTAAAGAATTGAGTAAAGTCAAAACATCGCCGTCACAAACGGCTTGCGCCGCTTCTAGGATCCAGCCACCGGCAAATACCGATAGTTGTTGTAGGAGTTTCTGTTCCGGCTCTGTTAGTAAGTTCCAGCTCCAATTGATGGATGCGCGCAAGGTCTGGTGGCGGGCCAGGGTAGCGCGGGTTTCCTGTGCAAGCAAGATGACGCTGTCATGGAGTTGTTTTGCGATTTGCTCCGTGGAAAACACGCCTACTTTTGCGGCAGCTAACTCAATTGCCAAAGGAATACCATCGAGACGCTGGCAAATTTGAGCGACAAAAGGCACGTTTTCCATAGTCAGGGAAAAGTCGAACTGGACAAGCTGGGCGCGCTCTTCGAACAACTGTATCGATTCATAGTTCCTGAAGGTATCTAGGACTTGTTGCTGGTTTGGCAAACCTAATGACGGGACGCGATAAATAGCCTCCCCTGTCATGTTCAAGGGTTCACGGCTAGTGGTAAGGATCTTCAGCTGCGGACAAGTCTTTAAGAGGGCATGGATCAACTGTGCGCAGGCATCCAAAACATGTTCACAGTTGTCAAAAAGAAGCAGCATTCTCTTTTCGCGCAGGATATCACATAACATATCGATAACGCTTCGCTTTGGGTCTTCCCGTAAACCAAGGATAAGCGCCGTCGTAGGTGGAAGGAGCGAGGGGTCAAGGATCGGAGCGAGTTCTATCAGCCATACACCATCCAGATAGCCTTCTGCGATTTGTTCCCCCACCTTCATAGATAAGCGACTTTTACCAATGCCGCCTGCCCCTGTAAGAGTCACCAGGCGATGTTTGGCAATGAGCTTCATTACGTCTGCCTGCTCCTTTTCCCGGCCAATAAAGGTGGTTAAAGGTGTAGGCAGATTTGTAATTGGTTCGTTGGACGATGGAGTTGTTGAGGTGGGAAAGCCAGACAGACCTCGTGCAAAGGAAATCCATTGTGGGCGATCAGCATCGGGAATGCCAATTTTTTCAAGAATAATGTTCGCCAAAGCCTTAGATGGTTTAAGTCTATCCGTTTCGATCCGTCGCAAGGTCACTTCCGCGCAGCCAACCTGATCCGCGAGAGCTTTTTGGCTTAAGTCCAAAGCCCGGCGCTGTTTACGCAACCATGTCCCAAAGGAGATTTCTTCTTGCATGTCTTTTCGTTTGTACCGGTATTTGTATCGCTTTCCGTATTAAGTAAATCACCCAATTATCGGTAAATTATACAAGCATTCGCCTAGATAGGGGCAATATCATCTAAACGTTGCTAACAGAGGGATGCAGTATTTTTTCTGCGTCCCTCAGGGGGGAGCATAGCCAAGCAGCTTACCACCGGTGGAACACAGGCCTTTCTAGTCTCTATCGCAGAGCAGCTCGCAATGATATCTCTATGGGCAGGCATTCTTTGTGCGGCGGTGCCGGGGAAGCAGGAGTATACGATGAACATACTATTCATAGTCAAGATTTGTGTAATTGTGTTGATGAGCCACCTGGTTGCCTGTGGTCCCCTGAGTTTTCCCGCTGCAACTCCGATTGAGGTATCCATTTCGACCGCTATACCTGTCGTTATTGACACCGCGCCAGCGCGCCTTCCCCTGGAGCTCGTCTGGGAAATTAGCGGAGACCCAAATGCTCTCAATGTGCCGGTTGGGGTTGCTGCGGATCTTGAAGGAAACATCTACGTCATGGACACAAATAACTTTCGTGTCCAAAAATTTGATAGCGAGGGAAACTTTCTGTTGATGTGGGGCAGCAAAGGCAACGGAGATGGACAGTTCGGTGACATCCTTAACCCCCGCGAGGGACGTCTGGCGGTCGATATGCAAGGCAACGTTTATGTGATCGATCTGAAAAACCGCCGCATCCAAAAGTTTGACAGCAATGGGAACTACCTGACCCAGTGGGGAACACAGGGTGTTGGCGAAGGTCAGTTTATAGAACCGTTCGATATCGCCGTGGATCAACAGAATCATGTGTATGTATCCGATGTGGGAAGCAACACGGTTCAGAAGTTCGACGAGACGGGACGGTTCCTGCTGCGCTGGGGCAGGTTCGGCTATAGCGACGGAGAATTCAGTGATGTCTATTCTGTGGCGATCGCTCCGGGTGGGAATGTTCTTGTCACGGATTCAACCGGTCGTATCCAGAAATTTGACAGCAATGGCGGATTTCTATCCACCGTGTTCCCTGAGCCAGTCGACAGCCAAGGTGTTTTCTTGTGGAGTATTGCAGTTGACAACCAAGGGGATATCTATGTTGCCGATTGGTATGGGAATCGAATCGTCAAGTTTGATCCTGAAGGCAAAGCTCGGGCTGCCTGGAGTGGCGCAGATGCAGGTGTTGATTGGTTCGCCAATATGCAGGATATTGCGGTCGATCAGCAGGGCAACATCTACCTCACCGACGGTACAGAAGACCTTGTTCGCAAGTTCCGGCAGACAACCCCCGATACCGGATCTCTCGACGGTTTTCGAGATAAAACAGGAGGTGCATGGATCCGTTCTTAGTGGATACAGCCTGCACGTGACGAATCATCCAAAGGTGATAAATGCCCTATGAAGCCCTCCCTTGTCGAATGTTTATTGCCTAGGGAAACAAAGACCGCAGGTCTCGATAAAGTTGGAGACCTGCGGTCAGCGCGATCATTTGGGAAGCGAGAATCCTACGTAACGGCATCCACGATCTTTTCGATCAACGAGGCTTTCCTCTTGACATAGTGCCCCTTGACCTTGGTCCCATCTGCACGGGTGTAACCGGCACGCCAGTATTGTTCGGCGTTTTCCTCACGCTTGCTTTTGTCGGAGGCAGAGTACTTGTTGCTCTTCGGGCGGGACGTATCTTTCTTGCTCACCGAAGCACGCTCGTTCTTCCACGAACGACCCGCGTTTTTCTTCTTCGTTTTCGTTTTATTTGTTGCCATCTGAATACATTCCTTTCTATTCTATTTTTTTCTAAATGTCAGTATCCACAGAATTGAGCCTCCAGATGAAGCCTGTGTACTTAACAAGTAATACGAATAACAAAGTGACTTGTGATACCTGAGAGCACGGCTGGACCGCAATAGCCTGGACGCCACTTCGTTTCGCGAGGATCTACAACGAATTCTGTATCTTTTTGCATGGTTCGTGGTCATGTATGTAGCGAGAA
>JAICQC010000001.1 GCA_025938055.1 Anaerolineales bacterium
AGAGATGCGCGTTCCCAACTGTGACAGGACCTCGTCGTAGATCTGCGACGGCCGCTGGTCCACGATCAGCAGGGTCACGTAGTACTTGCGCAGCTCACGGGCGATGGTGGCAAAGGTCGTCTGGGCAGCCATCTCGCGGTTGAGCAGCTTGTGGGCTTCCTCCACAACGATGATGAGCTGGCGCGGCTCGGCTTTGCCATGCGAGCGGAACTCGTTGGTCTTGTGCTCCCAGGCGTTGCGGATCTTTCGAGTGAGCAGGTTCGAGACGAGCAAATAATCCAGGTCGCTTTCGAACTCGCCGAAGGAAAGCACCACGTGCTGTCCGCTTTCGAGGGACTGGATGATCTCTCTCACGCTGTCGGCGGCGGGCTTGTCCACGATATAGGGCTTGTTGAACAGCCGGCGCAGCTTGTCGTGCAGGGCTTCAGCGGCAGTCACATTGACGCCGGTCGAGTTCGCCCAGGCGGCGACGCTTTCGGAGTGCGGCACCTTCTTGATGCGCCCCTTTTCGTCCTCCACTTCCACCTCTTCGCGGTTCATCGAGCGGAAGGCGGAGAACCATTCGTGCCGGAAGGATGAATAGAGGGCATTGAGTGTGGTGGGCGTGGTCTCTTTGAGGTTCAGCTCGCGTGCGAGCGTTTCGATATCGGAGGTGGAGATGTCATTGGTGGAGATCTCCAGGTTGAAGTCGGGCGTCTGCCCGCGGATGGTCCCGCCTGCTCCGAGCCCGACGACCCGCAGCCTGGACTTGAATTTGCTCTTCAACCCGACGACGGGCTTTTTCGTGTCAGAGGCGATGTCGTCAAAGCCGTACTCGTTGTGCATGTCGAGCACGAGCACCGAGGCTTTGTTGGAGTTGATGAGACCTGCCAGCACCACGCGGGTCAGGAAGGACTTGCCTGTGCCGGTTGCCCCGAACACGCCCGCGGAGCGCTGGACGAATTTCTCCAGGTCGATGCAGACGGGGTGGTTCTGCTCGCGGGTGTAGCCGATGACGAAGTTGCCGCCCTTGCCCTGTTCGCCGAAGATTTCGGCAATGTCGCCTTCATCCGCCAAGTAGACCTGGGCATGGTGCGGGGGCACGTTCTTGACAGGCAGGATGCGGGGCGGGTCTTTGAGACCGGCGTTGATCATGCCCTGCCAGTCCTTGTAATCGGGCGAGCCGGGCTCGGGTCCGATCTCGAGCATCAGGTTCGGCAGGATCTCCAGGTTGGCGTAGAGCGTCTGCCCGTAGAGAGCCTTGGCGATGTTGGGAGGATAGCGGATGCCGGTCTGCTCGTCGGCGAAGCGCTGGTCGGTGGCGCCGAGAGTGATGTCCACGACGATGCCGTAGTAGTTCCAGTCTCCGCTCTGGATGACGACGAACGCGCCCTCCTGGATCTCCTGCGGAGAGACCGTGAGCCGGACGCGGAAGTTTTCCTTTAATCCACCCCCGACGAGAAATCCGATCTTGGTTCGTTGTATTTCCATTGATAAAACTCCTCTCACCACAAAGGGTCACGAAGGGGCACTAAGGTTTAAGGATCGATTCCTTAGCAGGACTTTGTGGAACTAAATGTAAGAAACTAGACGACAATTCTCTTAATACCATCTTTCAAATGTACTACATTGAAGTTGATCAAAAATCCGAGACGGATTCCAGTTAGCTTCAGATATGTGATCAGTTGTGCGTCGAAGATCGGGTGCATGGTGTCAACCGATTTGAATTCGACAATCACACATTCTTCCACGACCATGTCCGGGCGCAGACCTGCGTCCATTTTAATGCCTTGATAGGTCACGGGCAAAGCAACTTGTGTAAGAGCACGCAGACCACTCTGGGTCAACTCATAGGCTGTACACGTCTCGTAAACCGACTCGAGCAGCCCGGGACCAAGGGCTGTATGCACCTTGAAGGCAGCATTCAAAACAGCCTTCCCAACTCGTTCCGCCGTCGGCGTCCGGCGGAATTGGAGCAAACACCCGCTTGCCCGTATTGGTATTCAACCTTTGTGCTCCTTCGTGTGCTTTGTGGTGAAACCTTATATGGATACCTTATAAATACGAGACGTAAGAATGCCGTTCTGGATACTTATAAACCGGTAGTGCGGTGGAGCCAGAATTACCGTCACATCGTCGGTCTTTGCAAAAGGATACGCCGTAGAGCGCAGACCCAGGATCTGGATGCCTTTGTATTCTTCCTCGTAGGTGATGTGCACATGACCGCAAAGAATGCCCAGGACTTTTTCCTTTACACCAGGGGCTGTCACTATCTGCCAGAACCCGTCGAGGTCATCGGCGAGGAAGCTATCCAGCCAGCGGCTGCCGATACGTTTCACATGCTGGTGGCAGACGATCACAGAAGGTAGGTCCGATTTTAACGCCTGAGAAAGAAACTTGCGCGTCTCCGGCAGGAAGACCGCCTTGGACTCCGGACCCCAGTCCATGAAGATGAATTGGATACCTTTGTGCTCGAAGGTGAGATTGTAAAGTGCGGGCGGGGTTGAGCCGGGGAAGAGACAGCGCGCCATTAGCTCACGGTCGTCGTGGTTGCCGGGCAGGAAGTACATCGGGTAGTCGTGAAGTCCTTCGGTGTTCACGTTCTGCGGTCCTGGTAGAGATGCAGAGGGTGACAAGCCAAGCAGCTTGATTGCACAGTCATACGCCGCTTCTGTCGGCGGCTCGACCAGGTCACCGGTGGAGATGATGAAGTCTGCTTTCTCTGCGGTGTTTTGGGCGATATGCCTCATCACCATGCGCAGCGCGTGCCCGGGGACGAATCCCTCGCGGTGTGCTTCCTCGGATTCGAGCAGGTGGTGGTCGGTGATCTGGATGAAGGAGAAGTCGGGCATGGCTTTAAACACTAAGGGCACAACACGTGCACCTGAACGTGAAGCGTTCGGCTTCAAGTGCGGGTGAGGTCACTAAGGTTTAATTCCTTGAGAGAGAGTTTTGTCCTTGCCTTAAGCCTTTGTGCTCTTCGTGTCCTTTGTGGTTAAGATACTTCCGATAATACTCCAACCACAGACATCAGCGTGGAGTAGTCATCGCGCAGGAGGGTGATGAGCTCGTGGATGGCGTTCTCCTTCCAGATCGCGCCGTTCTTGCCGTGCGCCCGGCTGGCTTCGGCGAGGTGAGCAGCGACCACCTCTGCAACGGGTACATCCTTGTTGTGCAGGATATGACGGAAGTACCCAAAGCGCCCCGCAGAGGTAAAGCGAGCCATATCCTTGTCCTCGCACAGGTAGATCACGTCCAGGCTGAGCGGCGGGCGCGGCGGGAGCGTGTGATAAATCTTGCCGTCCTGCTCGTAACCAACCGACATGACAGACATCTCGACCGGCACGATACGGCGCTCGCGATTATCCCTCAGCACCTCTTCGCTGACGTTGTCAGCGGTGACAAGTTGGCGCACCAGCCCATCGTCGTCGATGTGAATATCATAGATAAGACCATAGACCTGATAAGAATCGCCCAGGTGCGCGCGCACCAATGAGCCAAGGGCTGGGACAGTAAACTGAGAGACGCGGCAGCCAGCAATAAAGCCCGTCGTCCCTGCGCGAAGTAGCCTCCCGATTTCGATTTGGTGGTTCATTATGCCTCCGTATTCGTAAAAATTTACTATGTACGGTGGAAGGCGAGAACACCTCGCCCGGTCAGTTAGCTGTTCTTTTTATTTATTTGGATTATCTGTCACACCTGCACTTGCGTGCCGGTGCAAGTGTTGCGAGGAGGTGCTCTTCCCGACGAAGCAATCTCATATTGGGTACCTCACCCTTAACTCTTTGAGGGATTGCTTCGCCACCTCGGCGTTTGAGCCTCGGGACTCGCAATGACGGATAATTTCTATTTACCTTTTCGTTCTTCGAACACCCGGCAATGCTTTCGCCGAATCCTTGTGCGACCGGTCGCCGACCTCTGCCCGCACCCGGCGCAGTTCCATTGCCAGCAACTGCTCTACCTGGTCCTTTTCTTCGCGCCTCACTACTGCCGTTTCGTGGGCGCGA
The DNA here is from genome assembly GCA_025938055.1 of Anaerolineales bacterium. Next base: position 3,987 of record JAICQC010000001.1, read on the forward strand.
TGCAATAGATAAGGATAAGGCTTGCTGCCCATCATATTGCACTGCTCGATCAGCACGGAATGCAGCAATTCCAGCTTCGCTTTGTCCTCCGCCACCCACTGTGGGATCTCGACACGCACAGGCCAAGGGTGACCGAGCGTGCCCACGTTCAAATAGAAGAAATGCAGCGCGAGCGGTCCCTTGTATTTTTTGACGGAGCCGGACTGGAGGGCGAACACCGCCGAACGATGCCCGGGCGGCAGGAGCGGGTTCTCGCGCTCGCCATACAGCCAGCGATCACTCACACCGCGCAGAGGCTGGTACTCGCGCAGGCGCCGGATCTGTTCCTGGTCGGCGGTGGCGATCTCGAGCAGGCGCACGACCAGGTCCGCGGTGGGCTTTTCCACATACCCGGCGGTGACCACACCGCGGGCGTGCAGGCGAGTGAGCACCCTCAGGTATTTCTCCACAAAGTCTGCGTAGGCTTGCGGGTCATCGCCCTTGGCTCCCCATAACTCGATGGTCCCATCGGTAAGGTTGACCACCTGTCCCTTGATGCCTTTGGATACCTCGTCGAGTTTGATGCGCTCGCTGATGTCGCGGCGCATGGCGACCATGCCATCCGAGATGGGATTGCCGTTCGAGATCAACTCGTCGCCATACAGCATTTCGGTCTCGACGCAGATCTCCGGCGCCTGCCCGGAATGAAGCTTCATGATGATGATGCCAACATTGATAATGGAAAACTGGATGGAACCGTGACGGTCCGGGTTGACCTGGGAGCCATCGGCGGCGATGACCGTCACATCGGCAGCCGGAGGCGGAGGCGGGTAGGTGGCGGTGAGCGGCTCGTTCAGCGGCACCGCGCAGCGGATGTTGGAATCTACTGCCTTGGCTTCCTCTACTTTGCGTTGGAGGTAGTCCAGCTCAGAGTCGTAGGCTGCGAGCAGCTTGCGCGCCAGTTCGCGTTTTTCTTCGAGAGTCCGTTTGCTGTCGTCTGCCCCTGCAGCGATCTCCCGGATGCGAGCATAGACTTGCTGGAAGTTGATCGGCATTGCTTCTTGTTCCTCTTTAGAACACTCATTCTTAGAACAAATGTAATAAGATTGTACAGGTAAATACGCGAAAAGACAAGTGTTAATGCCCTAAATCTGGCATTTTCAGGGCTGTAACTCCCCTATTTGGGGATGTGGATAACTTTTTTGCCAAAATTCTCCTTCCAGCGTCACACCTACGCTGCCAAGGTGGGGTACTGCAAGCTCCGCATGCGCGAAGCAACACCTCATAAAAACCTGTAAAGTGGAGGATGAGATTGCTCATCTGCACTGCGTGCATGCCAAGTGGGGAACTTTTTATTCTGCATGGCGTCTATTTCCCAGTGAAACATTTTCAACAAGGAGTTGATTCCATGAAGACGAAATCCCTTATTGTTTTTACCGTGATGGTCCTTGCACTTCTGGTGAGCGCCTGTGGTCCTATAGGTAGCCAGAGTGCGCGCACGCTGAGCGTCTCGGGCAGCGGCGAGGCATTCCTCGCGCCGGATATTGCCTATATCTATATCGGCGTCCATACCGAGGCGGCGACGGCTGCGGAAGCGGTTGCTGACAACACCTCACAGACCGAAGCCCTGATCCAGGCAATTCAGGAATTTGGCATTGCCCCTGCGGACATCCGCACCACGAATTTCAGCATCTGGCCCATGGACAGGTATGATCCGGCGACCGGTCAGCCCACCGGCGAAAAGACCTATGCAGCGGATAACACCGTCTATGTGACCGTGCGCGACCTTGCCGGGCTCGGTGACCTGCTAGACACTGCCGTGCAGGCTGGCGCGAACACCGTCAACAGTATCCAGTTCGATGTAGACGATAAAGATGAAGGTCTGCAACAGGCTCGGGCTGAGGCGCTAGAGGATGCCCAGGCACAGGCGCAGGCGCTTGCTCAGGCGGCTGGTTTGTCGCTCGGTGAAATCCAGTCCATCAGTTTCATTGACACTCCGGCATATCCCTACTTTGATGGCAGGGGCAGCGGAGGACTGGCTGTGGACTCTGAAGCTGCAGCGGTGCCAATCCAGCCCGGACAGTTGACCTTCACCGTGACCGTCAATGTGACCTACATACTCGAATAATTTCTACTCTCTCAAGCAGAACCTGCTTCCATAATGGAAGCAGGTTCTTTTATTTACGCCCTTTGTCACTCATCTGCACTGCACCGAACACAGTGCGACGCAAGTGAGATTGGGAGAGGGGGTCGGGTTATAATCTCAAAATTCTCTATCCTTACACAGGAGTCGTCATGCTCAAAGTCGGATATATCGGTCTCGGGTTGATGGGAAAGTCGGTTGCGCGGAATATCCTCAAGGCGGGCTTTCCCCTCATCGTTCATAACCGCTCGCGCGCTGTGGTGGATGAACTCGCTGCGGAAGGTGCCACGGCTGCCACCTCTCCGAGAGAAGTGGCAGAACAGGTGGATGTGGTCTTTACCAACCTCCCCGACACCCCAGATGTGGAGCAGGTGGTGCTGGGCAAAAACGGGATCATCGAAGGCGCGCATGATAGGCTTATTTATGTGGATAACTCCACGATCAAGCCTGCCGCGGCGCGCAGGATCGCGGAGAAACTCGCGGAAAAGAATATCCTGGCGTTGGATGCTCCCGTCTCGGGCGGGGACATCGGGGCGAAGAACGGCACGCTGACGATCATGGTCGGCGGCGACTCATCCGCATTGGAAAAGGTCATGCCGGTATTCGAGGCAATGGGTAAGACGGTGACGCATGTGGGCAAGGCGGGCGCCGGACAGGTCGCCAAGGCTGCGAACCAGATCATGGTCGCGGCGCAGATGGTGGCGATGGGCGAGCTGCTCGTCTTCTCGAAGAAAGCCGGCGTGGACCCGCGCAAAGTGGTCGAGGCAATCAAGGGCGGCGCGGCACAATGCTGGACGCTCGACGTCAAACCGTCTCGGCTTTTTGACGGCAATCGTAGTCCGGGCTTCAAGGCGCACATGCAGTTGAAGGATTTGAATATCATTCTGGACACGGCGCAGGAATACGATATTCCGATTTCGGGGGCAATCGAAAACACCAAACTCTTTCAGGAGATGATCGACTCGGGGATGGGCGAACTGGATAACTCGGCAGTAGTAGGTGTGATCGAGGAGAAGGCGGGGATAAAAATTGTTTAAGGTTGGAAGGTCTGAAGGTTTAACGTTTCACCCTTCCAACCTTTACACCTTCAACTTTAAACTAATTAATTGAATGAAAAAACACTGGCCCACCATCCGTGATTACATGCTGATCATCGTTGCGGCGCTGATCCAGGCGCTCTCGCTGCGATTGTTCTTCGTTCCGGCGAACCTGGCGTCTGGCGGGGTAAGCGGCATCTCACAGTTGATCAATCATTTCACGGGCTGGCCCATCGGCTTCATGATCCTGCAGGGCAACGTTCCGCTCTTTGCGCTGGGCTGGCGCTTCCTCGGCGGCGCCCGTTTCGCTGCGCGGACGGCTGTTGCCATCTTTATGTATTCCTTTTTTACCGATCTGCTGGTGCAGACGTCTCTTTTCGGACCCAACGGCGCAGGGACCAGGCTCATCCACGACCTGCAAGGTGATATCTTTTTGAGCGCCCTGTACGGCGCAGTCGTCAGCGGCTTCGGCTACGGGCTGATCTATCGAGCACGCGGAACCAGTGGCGGCTCGGATGTTCTCGCACGCATCCTCAGCTATTATCGCGGCGTGCCGGTGACGCAGAGCTACCTCATCGTGGATACGATCGTCATCCTCGGAGCGGGGTTTGTCTTTGGCTGGAAGGCGGCACTGTATGCGATGATCGCCCTGTACGTCAGCGGACTGGTGGCTGAATCAACGCTCGAGGGCGGTGGGACGATCCGCACGGCGATCATTGTTACAGGGGAAGCGGAGGCGATCTCAGCGCGCGTGCTCGAGGAACTGGAACGCGGCGTCACCATCCTGGAAGGGACGGGCGCCTATACGGGCGCGGGACGCCCCGTGCTGTATTGCGTCATCACGCGCGCCGAAGTCGCGACGCTGAAAGCCATCGTTAATGAAATTGACCCGCGCGCCTTCATGGTGATCGGCGTTGCGCATGAAGCCCTCGGTGAAGGGTTTCGGCCGCTGAAAACGTAAGGCACACATCTTCCAGCATCGCCTGCGGGTGTCAGGAGATGTGATGGTTCTCATTTTTGAGCAATATAATTATCGCATGCGTTTCCAACGTTTCCTTAGCTGGTTTACTATAGTCCTCGTGCTCGGCATGGGAGCATTCAAGTACCCACAAGTTGTGCGGGCGGATGAGATCTATCCTGCTCCATCCAATCAGGTCAGCGCCTATGAGCTGATCCTTGCGATGAACACGCTGCGCGTTTCGTATGGACTCCCGGCTCTGATCGAGGACCCTATTGTCAACGCGGTTGCCCAATCGACGGCCGCGACGATGGCAGCCAACAATATGTCCTGGCACATTGGCGATGTGCGTGGTCGCATCGCTGCCGCTGGATATGGCGGCGGCGGCACGGTGTGGGCAACGGAAAACTTTGCGGTGAGCAGCGGCGGTATGGGCATCGACGAGATCATGGCAGCCTGGGCGGACCCGGACCACATGCGCCCGGCGGTCGAGCCGGCGTATTGCCATGTGGGAGCGGGTGCGGCTCAAACCTCGGATGGAAGGATCTACTACATCCTGCAAGCCGCGTATGTCTCCGGGCAGGAGTGTGGTAGTTCGTCCTCCTCTCCGGGTGGCGTTCCCGGACCAGGTGGCGTTCCGAATGGTGTGCCGCCCGTCTCGCAATTGATCGTACCGGTAAAGATCGCCACACCGGATGCAGAAGGCAAGATCTTTCATGAGGTGCAGGCGGGTCAATCCTTCTGGTCGATCGCGATTGCCTACCAGATCACCATCCGTGATATTGAAGTCTGGAACAATCTGTCCCGTGATATACCGCTGAAGCCCGGGCAGAGCTTATTCATCCCCGATGAGAACACAGCAGGCTATGCCACGCCGACCCCCTTTGGTATGTTCGTGCCCGCAGCCCCGGACGCAGATGGCAAGATCATCCATGAAGTGCAGGCGTATCAGGCGTTGATCGTCATTTCTGAAGCGTATGACGTCCCGATGGACCGGCTCCTGGCATTGAACGGATGGCAGGAAGAGTGGCCCCTGCAGATCGGGCAGAAGCTCGTGATCGATCCGGGTCATGTTACCCCTAGCCCGACGCTGAGCAACGTCCAAAAGCTGACCCCGGAAGCGGACGGCAATTACTATCATACCGTCCAGAGCGGCGAAACGCTCTCGTGGATCGCCGGATTCTATGAGGTTCCTCTTACGGACCTGATGTCCTGGAATGGGTTGAATAACGCCTCCGTCATCCGCCCGGAACAGAAATTGCTCCTGCTCGTGACCCCGCCAGCAACCGCGACCGCTACACCGACCCCCACAATCGCGATGACGCCCTCTCCGAGCACATCCGGCACGACGACTCCCTCACCGACGGGAACGCCGCCTGTGATCTCTTTAGAATCTCCGCGCCCATCGAGCATGGGTCTTATCCTCGGTGTGACTGTTATTCTTGCGACAGGCGGATTGCTCTGGTGGAGATTTTCACGCAAACGTTAGAGGCGGGCAGTACCTGGGAGTGTTGCGCTACTCAGCGCAAAGTTCTTTTCTTCTTTTTCTTCCCGCCTAGTTTATACCCCAACCGTCGCAGTGCATCCTCATTATTCCGCCAGTCCTTTAATACCTTCACGCGCAGTTCCAGAAATACCGCTCTGCCGCCCATTTCTTCAATCTCCTTGCGCGCAGACGAGCCGATCTGTTTGAGCATCTTTCCGCCCTCGCCGATGACAATGCCTTTCTGCGACTGGCGTTCCACAAAAATCGTCGCGGCGATGTAGAGCATGCCGTTCTCGCGCTCGGCAAATTCGTCGATGCGCACGCCTACGCCGTGCGGTACCTCCTCGCGCAAGCTGAGCAGGCAGGCTTCACGGATCAGGTCCGCGGCGATGTCGCGCTCGTACGAATCCGTGACTTGTTCCTCGTCATACTCGGGCGGACGGACCGGCGCGAGCGAGATCAACAGCTCCCGTAATTCGTCGAGGTTGCGGTTCTGCGTCGCGGAGATCGAGATGACCTGCGTCTCCCTTTTCAGGGTCTCCAGATAGGCTTGGAGCCGCGCCGCCAGGACATCGGGTCCGACCAGATCGATTTTGTTCGCAGCCAACACAAGTGGAATTCGGCGCGGGACTCGGTTGAGAAGGGATGCGATCTGTTTGTCTTCTTCCTGCGGCCTGGCGGGAATCTCCACCAGCCACAGGACCACATCCACACCCTCGAGCGCCTCCTCCGCCTCCTGGTTGAGAAATGTACCAAGCTTGTGGCGCGGGTTATGAATGCCGGGCGTGTCCACAAAGACAAGCTGGGCGCTGTCTGTCGTAAGGATCCCAAGCTGGCGCTTGCGCGTGGTCTGCGGCTTAGGCGAAACCGCGGCGATCTTCTGCCCCAGGAGCGCGTTGACCAGTGTGGACTTGCCAACGTTTGGCCGCCCAATAATTGCTACGAATGCCGAGCGAAATTGTCCTGTCTGTTCTTCCATACTTTGAACCATTCGATTACCTTCAGCGTATTCTGAGACGACGCAAGGACCGATCCCAGAGCTTGTATCCAAAGGCAACTACCGGGTGCGTCCATTCGCCGACGGGCACACCAGATTGTAACGCCCCAAGTAAATCCTGGGGATTGCGAATATCCTGGATGGGAACCTCCACCCAGGCACTGCCGATGTCGGCTACGGTATGTGCGTCGGAGCCGGCGCTCATAGGCAGACCATGCACCTGGGACCAATCCACCGCAGCCTGGTTCCAGCGAGGTCGCGATATGCGGGCATTAAACGTTTCTACGATATCGATATCATCTGCAACGGTTTCAAGCGCTGCCGGTTGTAGCCGCCAGCGCTTGAATGGATCAAAACCATGCGGGAGAAGCACCAATCCGCCTTGCTCCTTGATTGCAGTGACCGTTTCCGTAGGGCTCATCCCGGGGGGAATCCGTTCTTTTAGATATAAACCAATGATCTCGCCGTTAACTGTACTGACTTCCTCACCGATGATAATGGTCAATGGGGAAACACCCCTTTTTACTTTTTCCTCCTCCAGGATCTCCTGTTGTAGCTTTTGGGCTCCCCAGATCTCATTATGATCGGTGATCGCCTGGACCCAGACTGCTCTTTCTCTGCAGCGTGCGGGGAACAGGTCGAGTGGCGTGCTGCAATCATGAGATGCCTCGCTGTGACAGTGCAGGTCGATCTTCATTTTCCCGGATTCGGTACGTCCCTTTTCTTCGACCACCGCACCCAGGATCTCTACTTCCTCCTCCTCCCTGGGAGTTAACTGTTCTACCTGCTCTGAAGCAGGTCTTTTATCCATACTCCTCCTTTTGTTCTGTCTTATCCGGAGGAGAGGGCTGCCAGATCTCCAGCGCCTGTGGCATCACCTCTATCCGGATCACATTTCCATCGGATGCCAGATTGGCGGCTCTAATAACCGGGCTCTGATCTTTGGAGCTGCCGTTGATCCATGGGCGGATTTCAGCATCGACGTGGATGGGGAAGTTTCCCGGCCATCGAATCTCCAGACAACGCCCCCGGTTTATCTCCACATTCGGGAGTTCGCTTAATTCCTCGGTAAGCAGACTCGTGACATAACGAAATAAGCTCTCATCGCTATCTGGTCGAATTCGGACGACATCCAGCAGCCCATCGCCCGGATCGGCGTCCGGCGCCAGCTTGATCCATGGACCAAACCGGTTGGTGTTCATCACCTCGAACATACGATAGGTGCCGGAGATATCCTCACCATCCAGGGTAATCTGACAGGAGTGAGTTTCGAATTCGTTGATCGTCTGGATGATCGATGAGATGGAGCGCAGGAGACTCCTGCCTCCATGTGGGTCATAGATTGCCAGACTGTCAGCATACAACCCGAAACCACAGGCTTCCACAAAAAAATCTTTGCCCCACGGCGCCGTGACGATACCCACATCAAAATGGCGCTTAACGGGATTCCTCAAGCCCGCAATGATCTCCAGTGCAGTCCCTTCAATGCCAAGGGAATGGCCGATGTTATTCGCCGTCCCAAGCGGCAAAGGGGTTAAAGTTACTTTTTTCCCCAGCAAACGTGTGGCTGCTGCGCGAAAGGTGCCATCTCCACCAGCCGTGACCACAAGCCCGTGAATGTCATTCAGGGCGGAGTCTAGCTCCTCTTCGCGGCTCGTGGACATCAACACCGGCTCATAGCCAGCCTCACGAAGCGCCTCGATCATTTCTTCCGGCTTCCCTTGTTCCGCGCCTCCCGAGTTAGGATTTATGATAAGCGTTGCCTGCATAATTTGTGCTCCATGAATTCCTATGATTGGATCGGCTCGGGTTTCTCGTTCTCCCCTCGCCAGGCGAAAAAATATACGAAAGCGCCCAGAAGCGCCTGAAAAAACACGGTTGCAATCCTGAATATCGCAGTCGCAGCCAGGCCGATATCCAGGTCGACACCCGAGGAAGATGCCAGAAACCCGACCATGCTAGCCTCGGTGACGCCAACCCCTGCTGGCAGCGCAGACATCCGCCCCAACATCGTTGGGATGATGTAGGCAAAAAAAAGAGTTGCATAAGGTACGCTAAATCCAAATCCTCGCAAGCTGAAATCCAGAATGATGACCTGTACCAGGAGCCCGGCAACCGTAATGCCCAAAGCGACCAGGATAGTACGGGTATTGATAACTTCGCGCCCGCTTCGTATGAGATTTTGCCACTGGTCAGTAACATTGAAGCGTTTGGCAATCGCAGTAGCAGCAAGGTCCAGCCAGCCACGAGACGCAGGAAACAGGAAGGTGATGCCAAAGCCAAGGAGAATTCCAAGCAGAATCAGCATCGGGACCCTTACGCTTTCGAACCAAAACCCAGCAAACACTGCGCTCCCAATAAAAGCAACCTGATCCAGAATGCTGGACAGCGCAACCGGCACGCCGCTCTTGGCAAGCGAGACACCAGCCTGGTTCATCAGACCCGCACGCGCGGCGACGCCGCCGGGTACAAGCGTTGCCGCTGTGCCAGCCACATACCCTCGAAACAAGACGTTCCCGGGCACATCGCTAACCGGACGCATGAGGCGAATAAATCGCCAGGCCTTCATCGCCAGGTAAAGAACCGATAAGGCTAATAGGGTGGGCGCGAACGCATAATTATAAGATCTGAGAGCCTGAAGAACTTCTTCCCCATTAATGTACTTCACCGCAGCAATGACCAGACCAATGAGCACAACCACATGAAGGACGTACTTAAGATACTTCCCTTTCAAGACCTTACCTTCTCCTTTTTGAACCTTGAAGCATCAGGCGTGGCCCAAAAGAGCGCCTCATTTTTGGAACGAAACGCCTTCAATTACTGCATCGAGCTAATATGGAATGCCGTCCAGACCCCACACATGGATCTTCAGCGATTAATCTGTTGCTACTTGTTTAACGGGTTGTTCCTGTTTCTGTGACTGCATGTTCGCCACCACCAGGCTCAAAACAATAAGCACAGCGCCGACCACGAGTTGCCAGGAAAGCTGCTCATTGAGAAAAACCACGCCGAGAATCACACCACCTAGTGGAAAGAGGTATGTCACCATGCTGGTGCGGGTGGGTCCAATCTCGTGGAGCAGATAATACGATAACACGAAGGCAAATCCTGAGCCAAGTACCCCCAGAAATAGTAACGCAATCCATGTGATACCTGTCTGTGGAAACTTCACGGGGCTCTCAACTAAAAACATCGCAAGCCACATCACTACCGTTGCAGGAAGTAGGGGTCCCGCGCTGCGCATAATGCCCGGTGTATCTGCGGTCGTCTTACGCGCGTAGACGGCGCCACCTGCGTAAAAGGCAGAAGCCAGGACGATTGCCAGTTGACCGAGCACCGAGCCAATCGAGCCGCCGATGTCCTTGCTCATCAGGATGACAACACCTGCAAAGCCCAACAACAGCCCCACCACTTTAGGCACCGTCATTTTGTCATCGCGCAGCAGATAATGGGCGATCAGAATAGTAAATAAAGGGACGGTGGCATTCAGAATAGAGGCAACTGCCGAGTCGATGGATAGTTCGCCCCACGAAATCAGGAAAAAGGGAATGGCGATATTCGTGATGCCAAGCACTAAAAGCGGAGTCCATTCTTTCAGCGTCCGGGGCCATGGAATGCGCTGGATGAAGATTACCACGATCCCGAATAAAAGCCCGAAGAGCACGCGAAAGGCAACCAGTGTGACTGGACCAATTTCCTGCACCGCGATCTTGATCCACATGAACGAGGAACTCCAGATCGCTCCAAGCAAAATAAACACAAGCCAGTGTTTGAGTTTCACAGCATACTCCTAAAATTGAGCAAGATTGGAAGGGTAGTCTATTGACGCGTTGATGCCTGGGAATGTTACGCGATGACCGCCCCTTCCATCCTAAGCAGCCATTCCTTTGTCTTTAAACCCTCACCCCCGCCGTAACCGTGCAGTTTGCCATCCGTCCCGATCAGGCGGTGACAGGGAATCACAATCGGCATGGGATTGGTGGCGTTCGCCCGTCCCACGGCACGATAGGCGAGCGGGCGGTTGATCTCCATGGCGATTTCCGAATACGTGCGTGTCTCTCCATATGGGATGTTAAAGACTCTCTGCAAGGCTTCCTTTTGAAACGGGCGGAAGATGGACCAATCAATTGGGAACGTGAACTCCCGGCGATCACCCTCCAGATATTCACGCAGCTCGTCTGCATACTGAGCAATGGCAACTGCGTCGGGGTGGAGCAGATAGGAATCGAAATCAGGTTGAGAGTCTGCCCATTCCACCGCGACCAGTCCCTGGTCTGAGGCAGCCAGGCGCAGATCTCCCACTTGAGTTCCGTTCAATTCGCCAATATGGATGGGAAAAGAGAAGATTTTCATTGCAACCTTGTTAACTGCCCCCTATGCGGGGCAAACGTAGGGTAATCGTAGGTTTCACGTCAAGCAGGTTTGAGTCCACTATGATAAATTAGAGGTAGTAAGGTGATTTCTCTTCTCCTCCTTTCTAAGAGAACCGCGGTCGGCGTCCGCGGTTCTCGGAATTTAAAGGGGAGAATATTGGCATTATAATCACTCCATTATCTCTGGATGTGAGGAACCTATGAGCGTACAAATCACCATTATCGGACTGGGACAGATCGGCTCTTCCATGGGTCTGGCGCTGAAGGCGCATGATGTTAATCTCCACCGTGTTGGGCATGACAAGGATGCCCAGGCAGCCAAGGAATCGCAAAAAGCAGGTGCGGTGGATGACGTGAAGTATAACCTGCCTGCCTCTGTCCGCGATGCCAAAATTGTCATCCTTGCTCTGCCTCTGGCGGAGGTGCGCGAGACGCTCAGGATCATTGCTCCCGATGTACAGGAAGGGACGCTCGTGCTGGATACGGCTCCTGCGAAGGCGATGGTTGCCGCCTGGGCAGAAGAGCTTTTGCCTGCGGGACGGTTTTACATCGGTCTCTCACCGGCTATTAATCCCGAATATCTGCATGGGACGGAGTTCGGTGTGAAAGCTGCACGCGAGGATCTATTCGAAAAGAGTGTGATGGTGGTCAACGCGCCGCCAGGGACTCCAGGGAACGTGTTCAATCTGGCAATGGAGCTGGTGAGCTTGATGGGTGCAGTTCCTCTGCTCATGGACACTGCCGAAGCGGATGGCATTTTCGCTGGGATGCACATTCTGCCACAACTGGCTGCCCATGCCTTGCTCGGCGCGACTGTGGATAAGCCAGGCTGGCTGGAAGCACGCAAGCTCGCGGGTCGCCCGTATGCCACCGTGACCGCGGGCGCCGCCTATCATGATGATGTACTCTCGCTCCGGGAAAATGTACTCCATGACCGCGAAAACGTTGTACGGCTGTTGAATGCCTATATTACATCTCTGCTGAATCTGCGGGATGAGATCGAGGCAAACAACCGTGAGGCTGTCAGCGAGCGGCTGGAAGAGGCGCTGAAGGGACGCATTCGCTGGTTCGATGAGCGCATCGAAGGCGAATGGCTGAAGGGTCAGGGTCAGGAGATCGACACGCCTTCCTTTGGGGACCGGGTAAATCAAATGCTTTTTGGCGGCATGATGACAAACCGCCAAAAAGAACGCAAGTGAAATGAGCTGTTATTGTTATATCGTCGAATGCGCGGATGGAACCTACTATACCGGTTGGGCGGTTGACCCGCAAAAGCGCGTGGCGATGCACAACCGGGGGCGCGGGGCGCGTTATACACGGACGCGCGGTCCCGTCAAACTGATATATGTGGAAGAACTGCCAGACCGCAAATCCGCGATGAAGAGGGAGATCGCGATCAAGAGAATGAAACGGGAAGGGAAAGAAAGATTGATCGGTACACAGGGAAACAGGTAAATACGTATACAGGTTCGGAAACAAAAATTCTGAAGGATACAGATCCCTTCAGAATTTTTTATCTGTGTACTTGGCTACTTGTTTACCTGTCTACCTTCCATCTACTCCGTAAACAGCGGCAGGTGTCCGAGCGAAACAATGTGCATCCACTGGGCGCGGTCGCCTTCGGTGAAGATCGCCGCCTCCGCCACAACGGTTGCGCCTGCCTTATCGAGAACCATGCGCATGCCTTGTAACGTTGAGCCGGTGCTGATGACGTCATCCACGATGACGACCTTCCTGCCCTTCATTACTTCGACGTCTTTTTCATCCAGGATAAGAGTTTGCGGCTGACCCGTCGTAATGGACAGTGTCTCCGCTTGTAGAGCATCACCCATGTAAGGTTTATAGGTTTTGCGCAATACCACGTAGGGCTTTTTAGTTTCCACGGAAAGAGCGTAGGCGAGCGGGATGGATTTTGCCTCCGCGGTGACTAGCAGGTCATACTCCGTGTCTTGGAGCTTCTCAGCCAGCGCCTTCGCAGAAACCTGTACCAGTTCGGTATCCCCCAGAATATTGAGGATGGCGATCTTCAAGCCTGGCTTGATCTCAAAAAGACGCAGATCGCGCTTCAAACCGGCGATTTCAACTGCATAAGTTTCGTGTGGAGACATAATGCCCACTCCTCGGCTTGACAGTTTTGTTGGAAAATTCCCGGACGTAGTTTATCACAATTCAATTTATAATGTTTACGCTGGCTCACCGAATACAAAAAACTGAACACTGGCAACACCAACCAATGCTACCTGACCTGCGCCTCAACGACCATCTCCGCCTCCGAAAACAACACCCGTGCGGCTCCTATGAATGGACCGTCATACGGCTCGGCGCGGATATCGGGCTCGAGTGCAAAGGCTGCGGACGGCGCATCCTGCTGACGCGGCGCGAGCTTGCCAAGCGACTCAAAGCCAACCTTACCGAGCACAAAGATGAACCCTCAGACTCCTAGAAAAACCCACATCGTTTTTTACTTCTCCGATACAGGCGGCGGGCATCGCTCCGCAGCCGAAGCCATCATTGAAGCGATCCAGCTCGAATACAAGGATAAAGTGACCACCGAGATGGTGGATTTCTTCAAGAGTTACGCCCCACGTCCTTTTAACCGCGCTGCCGATATGTACCCGTATATGGTCAAAGCGCCGCACTTGTGGGGCGCCAGCTTCCACGCCACCGACGGGCGGGCGCGCGCCCGTGCCATAACCACCACCATGTGGCCCATCGCACGCCAGGCGGCGCGCTCACTCGTCCAGAAGCATCCGGCAGATCTAATCGTCACCGTCCACCCGTTTGCAAATTCATTTGCTCTGCGCGCCCTCGGCAAGAATCGCCCGACGTTTATCAACGTGGTGACGGATATGGTGACGACCCATGCCCTCTGGTATGACAACCGCGCCGACCTCATTCTGGTTCCAACAGAAACGGCTCGCATGCGCGCAATCAAATACAATATGCCTCCTGAAAAAGTTCAAGTAGTTGGGCTACCGGTAGCAGACCGCTATTGTCAACCGATGGGGAACAAAGCGACACTGCGAGAAAAACTGGGGTGGCCCCTATACAAGCCGATTGTGCTGCTGGTCGGAGGCGGCGAAGGAATGGGTCCGCTCGCGAAGACCGCGCAGGCGATCGATACCTCGGGCCTGGATGTGGGGCTGATCATCGTCTGCGGGCGGAACCAGCGCCTGAAAGCGACTCTCGAATCGTGCCAGTGGGAGAACCCGACCTTGATCTATGGCTTCACCCGCGACATGCCAGATTTCATGCGCGCTTCCGATTTCATCGTCACCAAGGCGGGTCCCGGCACGATTGCCGAAGCGCTTAACGCAGAGTTACCGATCATCCTGTATTCGAAGTTACCGGGTCAGGAAGATGGGAATGTCACATTCGTGGAGGAGGAAGGCGCAGGGGTCTGGGCACCTAATCCGCAGGATGTAGTACGCACCCTCACCCGCTGGATCTCACGTCCAGCCGAGCGGCAAAAGGTGATCGAAAACTGCCGGCGCGCGGGCAAGCCCGAAGCGGCTCGGACGATCGCTCATTTGATCGGGGAGAAGCTGGGATTGGAAGCCTAGACAAGCATACACGTATACCAGCGATAGATGTTTACCTGTGTACGTGTCTACTTTCGTACCTGCGTATTGAACACAGCCTGAACCGGGTGAGGAATCTCGATCCCCTGCTCGTTGAACGCAGATTTTACTTTTAACAACACATCATGTTTTGCGTGGAGGGGATCATTTTGTGTTGTATCGATCCAAAAGTTGACGTTCAATTCCAGGGCAGCATCCGTCAGGGTGTTGAACACAATGACCGGCTCTGTTTCTTGCACCACGCCCGGAATACTGTAGATGGCATCCAGTATGATCTGCCGGACCGTCTGTGGTTCGGCGACGTGAGACAGGTTGACACTAAAGTCCACGCGCCGCTGGTTGGCGCGTGAATAGTTGATGATCGGGTTCGCCAACACCTCGGCATTCGGCAGGATGATGATACGACCATCCAGCGCCCGCATCTCGGTGGAGCGCAGGTCGATTGCCAGGATGGTGCCGTCGAAGCCCTTTACACCGATCGTCTCGCCCACGTGGAAAGGCTGCTGGAGCAGCAGGATCACCCCGGAGGCAAAGTTCTTCATCACATCCTGCAGGGCAAAGCCAACCGTAAAACCGATGATCCCCAGGCCTGCCAGGAACGCAGTCACATCGAAGAACCGCTGCAGAGCAGTGATCATTCCAATGATGAGCACCGTCCACAGCGTTAATTGTTCAAGAAGGTGGGTCACGCCTGCGGGCGCCTTGCGCTGATGAAGCACACGGTGGATAACCTTGCTCAGGAACCGGGCAAGATAAAGACTGATAAGAAAGATCGCCAGCCCCAGCAGTAAATTAGGCACGCCGACGATGAAGGCTTCAACGATTACATTCCAGTAATTTTCCATATCCTCTACTCCTGCATAAGCTCCTGCGTATCTTAACCGAAAGCCAACCAGGCGTCTACTTCGGTTTGGAGCAGAATTCGTCTGCCTGATATAATCCCTGCGATGTCAGTCCTGGATGTGCATACGTTGGATTTTCTCAGCCGCAGTTCCGAGCAGACGCGCCGCCTGGGTATGCGTCTGGGCAGCGCGTTGCAAAGTGGGGATGTGATCTGCCTGCAGGGTGACCTCGGCGCCGGCAAGACAACCTTCGTGCAGGGCATCGCCCTCGGATGGGGCTCACAGGACGCGGTCTCCAGCCCAACGTTTATCATCGTCAATCTCTATCGCCGCGGGGATGACGCCCGCCTATTTCACATGGATGCCTATCGCCTCGACTCCACGCCCGAGGCGGAAGAACTGGACCTCGACTCAATGCTGACGCAGGGACCCCTGATCATTGAGTGGCCCGAGCGAGTGCAGGGACTCATTCCTGACGAGCATTTGTGGATCGAGTTGTCACACGTCACGGAAGAAGAACGCGGGATGAAATTTCAGGCAAACGGCAAACGCTATGAGGAACTGCTGGAGGTAATCCGTGGTGCGGCGCAGGGAGGCAGTTGATGCTGCTGGCTGTGGATACCTCCACTGCGCAGGTGGGTGTTGCAGTCTATGATGGCTCGCAGGTAGTTGGTGAGTATGCCTGGCGCAGCAGTCAGCGACATACCGTGGAACTGGCTCCGGCGATCGTTGAGCTGTTGTCGCGCTGTGGTTTGACAATGGAGGATATGAAGGCACTGGGCGTGGCGCTGGGACCGGGCTCGTTTACAAGCCTGCGCGTGGGCTTATCGCTTGTGAAGGGACTGGCACTGGCACGTGCTATACCTTTAATCGGCATTCCCACGCTGGATATCCTCGCTGCAGTTCAGCCTTCGTCCCGGCTTCCGTTATTGGTTGCTATCCAGGCGGGGCGCGGCAGGTTCGCCATCGGCTGGTATAAAAGCTCGAAGAACGGCTGGCAGGCTAAGGGTAGCGCGCGCGTCGTCACGGTTGATGGACTGCTCGATGAAGCGAGCAAGCCCGCGATCGTGTGCGGTGAATTCACAGCCGCAGACCGTCAGAAGCTGGCGGAGAAAGCCGACGTGCACCTGGCGTCACCTGCGCAGTCGGTGCGGCGTCCGGCAGTCCTCGCAGAACTGGCGTGGACGCGCTGGCAGGCAGGCGATGTGGATGATGAAGCCACGCTTGCATCGATCTATTTGCATGTGGCGGAGCCGATTCCCGCATGAAGTTGATCATTCGCAAAATGACAGTGGAGGATGTGCCTGCCGTCGTGGATCTGGATCAAAAGTCGTTCAGCCTGCCATGGCCCGAACGGTCGTTCCGCTTCGAGTTGACCGATAACCCCGCCTCGCGCTGTTGGGTCGCGGATCTGGACGGAAAAGTCGTCGGGATGATCGTAGCCTGGTTGATCGTGGATGAAGCTCATATTGCTACTGTAGCAACCGACCCGGACTATCGCAGGCAGGGAATTGGCAAACGACTGCTCTCTCACGCCCTGATAAATCTTATCCAGGAAGGCGCGCGCAGTTCCTTTTTAGAGGTGCGTGCAAGCAATATCCCCGCGCAGGAAATGTACCGCAAGTTTGGGTATGAACAAACGGGGCGCAGGCCGCGTTATTACAGAGATAACGATGAAGACGCCATCCTGATGAATTTAGCCTCGTTAATTGTGGAGCGTCTTCAGGTTGGCGATGTGCGCGCAGCTTCAGATAAGGAGCTAAAATGAGCGATGAGCAGGAACTGGAGAAACTGGCAAAACAGATCATGGTCTGCACCCGCTGTGAACTGCATCGCTCGCGCAAAAACGCGGTGCCGGGGGAAGGTCCCACGCATGCGGAGATCATGTTCATTGGGGAGGGACCGGGCGCCCGCGAGAATGAGCAGGGACGCCCATTTGTGGGCGCGTCCGGAAAGTTCCTGGACCAGCTGCTTGAACAGGCGAGCGTAACGCGTGCCGACGTCTGGATCACGAACGTCGTCAAGTGCCGCCCGCCGGGGAACCGCGACCCGCTGCCGGATGAAGTCGAAACCTGCACCAGCAATTATCTTCAGCACCAGATTAGAATCGTCGATCCCAGTATCATCGTTACGCTGGGACGCTTTTCGATGAGTCTGTTTTTCAAGGGCGCGAAGATCACGCAGATTCACGGACAGATGCGCAAGGTGGAGGATCATTTTGTAATTCCCATGTACCACCCGGCTGCGGCGCTGCATCGTTTATCACTCAAGAGTGAGATCATGGCAGATTTCGCCAAATTGCCTCAATTGCTCGAAGAGGCACGCACTGAACTGGGCAAGCCCTCCTCCAAACAAAAGGCACCGAAAAAGAAGCCCAATCGCAGTGCATGAATTTTTACCAGCCTCCATCTCATCAGAAAGCAGGAGGCGGGTCACAAGGAAAAGAATGTCCATCAAAGAAACTCTCATCAAGAATCTTAAAGACAAGGATGCCCATGTGGGGATTTTGGGACTCGGATATGTGGGGTTGCCGCTGGCGGTCGTCTTCGCGCAAGCCGGGTTCCATGTGACGGGCATCGACCCGGACACGCGAAAAGTGGATTCCCTTAATAAAGGCGTTTCTTACATCCCCGACGTGAAGACCGACGATCTCAAGAAACTTATCCAATCGGGACACCTTACCGCCACAACTGATTTCTCTGTGCTCAAGGATGTGGATGCGGTCAGCATCTGTGTGCCCACGCCGCTGCGCAAGACTGGCGACCCTGACATGTCATTCATTCTATCCGCCACCGATGAACTGGCGAAATACATGCACGAGGGCATGGTCATCGTGCTTGAGTCTACCACCTACCCCGGCACGACACGCGAAGTGCTTTTGCCGAAGCTCGGCACGGAGCGCGGGCTGACGATCGGCGAAGACTGGTTCCTGGCGTTCTCGCCGGAGCGGGTGGACCCGGGCCGCCAGGACTTCACGACCATCAACACGCCGAAGGTCATGGGCGGGATGACAGAGGCGTGCAATGAAGTCGCCGCGATCTGGTACGAGGGCGCCATCCAGACGGTGCATCGTGTCAGCTCGGCAGAGGCAGCGGAGATGGCAAAACTGCTCGAGAACACCTTCCGCATGATCAATATCGGTCTGGTCAATGAACTGGCGATCATGTGTGAGCGCCTGGGCGTGGACATCTGGGAAGTGATCGACGCAGCAGCGACCAAGCCGTTCGGGTTCATGAAGTTCACGCCGGGTCCGGGGCTGGGCGGGCACTGCATCCCCATTGACCCGCTGTACCTTTCGTGGAAGATGAAATCGGTGCACTACAATGCCCGTTTCATCGAGCTTGCCTCGGAGATCAATACGAACATGCCGCGCTACGTGGTCAGCCGTGTGATGGAAGCATTGAATGATCGCAGCCAAGCGCTCAAAGGCTCGAAGATCCTCGTGCTCGGCGCGGCGTACAAGCCAGACATCGATGATGTGCGCGAATCGCCGGCGCTGGATGTCATCGGCCTGCTCAGGCAGAAGGGCGCCCTGGTGGATTATCATGACCCGTATATCCCGTACATCGAGCATGAAACGGATGGCTGGCAGATGTACAGCGTGCAGGATGTGATGAAAGCGGTCAAAGATGCGGACGCCGTGGTGATCATCACCAACCATAAGGTCTATGATTACAGTGCAATCGTCAGGACTGCCTCCTTCGTCTTCGACAGCCGCAACGCAACACGGAACGTTAATCAGGGGTTGGAAAAAGTGGTACGACTATAGCAATTATCTTGAACAGGAGCACACATGGCACATTATCTCGTTACGGGCGCGGCAGGCTTTATCGGAGCACGGACCTCCGAGCTGCTCATCAGGGATGGGCATACCGTGACCGGCATCGATAACCTGAACAATGCCTATGATCCGCGCATCAAGGAGTATCGCCTGAAGCGGTTGCAGGCAATGCCGGGCTTCAGCTTCCATAAGCTGGATATTTCACAGAAATCGGTCATCGATCATTTCCGGGAGCAGCGCTTCGAGGGCCTCATCAACCTGGCAGCGCGCGCCGGGGTGCGTGCCAGCGTCAAGGATCCGTGGGTGTATGTGGAAAGCAATATGATCGGGACCCTGAACATGCTGGAAGTGTGCCGGGCAACCGGGACGAAGAAGTTCATCGTCGCCTCCACATCGAGCATCTATGGCGAAGATCCTCCCTACCCGACGCCCGAGTCCGCCTCGAGCAGCGAGCCGCTTCAGCCGTACGCCGCCAGCAAGAAGGGCGCGGAGGCAATGTGCCATGCCTACCATCACCTGTATGATATCGACATCAGCGTCGTGCGTTACTTCACCGTCTACGGTCCGGCGGGCAGACCCGATCTCTCGATCTTCCGCTTCGTGCAGTGGATCAGCGAAGGGCTGCCCGTCCGCGTCAACGGGGATGGCGAGCAGTCGCGCGGTTTCACCTATATCGACGATATCGCCCGCGGCACCATTCTGGCGCTGAAGCCGGTCGGGCACGAGGTCATCAACCTGGGCGGGCACGAAGTGATCACCATCAACAACCTGATCAAGTTGATCGAAGACGTAGTCGGCAAGAAAGCCATCGTCGAATACGGTCCGCCTGACCTGGCGGATATGCGCTCGAACTGGGCAGATGTGTCCAAGGCGGGCGAACTGCTCGGCTGGGAGCCGCAGTTCAACCTGCGCTCGGGGATCGAGAAACTGGTGGAATGGTATAACGCCGAACGTGAGCTGGCAAGCCAGATCCTGACGCCCTGAGCAAGGCAGATGTAATGCAGAGTGTTTCGGGTCTGGCAAGGAGGGTCGCTTCGGTCTCCTGGCTGCCTGCTGTGCTTACGGCAGCCGGTTTCCTTGCCTATATTCTGCTGGCTGTCCAGATCGCGCATACAAAGACATCCTTCCTGGATGAAGGGCTATATCTCTATAAGGGGTATCTCTTTGCGAATGGGCTGCACACTCCGTTTGCCGATTACGGCGTCTGGACGAATCATGCCATCCTCTCCTTTTTGATCCCCGGTTATATTCAAAAATGGTTCGGTCCCGGTCTGGAAACGGGGCGCTACTTCATGATCTTCCTCAGCCTGTTCACCCTGCTCGGGTTATGGCTGTTTGCGAAACGCTGGGGGAACGCCTGGTGGGCGGCGGGTACTGTCTGGGTGATGGTGCTCAACCCGGCAGAGATGAAGATTCACACGCTGGCGATCTCAGAAGGGGTGGTCGCCGCGTTGCTGGTCTGGATCGTGCTCCTTGTGGTCGGAGAGAAACGCCCGCTCTGGCATATACTTCTCGGCGCGGCGCTCACGGCTCCGCTGGTACTGACGCGTGAGAACATGGCGTTCGTGCCGCCCATCCTTTTCCTTTACATTTTCTGGCAGCACGGCTGGAAGGCTGGGCTGCTTGCCATGCTGAGCGCGGGCGTTCTGTTCCTGGCGGGCAATGCCTTTTACTTTCCGGAGAATCTGAAGTTCTGGGCAATGCGTGCTCCCGACTCTGTGTTCACATTTTTACAGGACTGGAAAAGACCAGAAACCGGGGGTGTCGATCTCCCTGAGCCGGAAGAATCGAACCTGTACCGGATGATCTTGTACTTCTGGTTGACGTTCCGGCTGCACTTTGTCGCGCTGGTCAGCGCGCTGACCGTCTGGCTGCTGATGCCTTTCCGGTTCGCCCGTCCCCTTTCCGAGCGGATGCGTGCTGTCATTTTCTTGAGCGTACTGCTGCTGGTTCTTTACGTGGCGCATGTCCAGGTTGCATTCTTTGGTGAGTTCTGCATCTCCTGCATCCTGCTGTACGTCGGCTATTTTGATTTCCTCGGGCTGATGATGCTGGTGATTGCCGCGCCGCTGCTGTTAAGACAGTTGACACCGCTCAGGCAAGCTGTTGTGCTTGTGATCATCGCTGCGCTGATCCTGGGTATCGGATTCAGCTCACACGAGGACCTACGTTCCGAATTTGCCAGGGGGATGATCGAGCAGCTGGATGGAACCTATCTGTGGGGTGCGTTGATTCACTACATTGACCTGCCTCATCTCATGTTATTCCGCATTACGTTTGTTCTGCTGGTCAGCGCGCTCGTGATCCTCGTCAGTGCGGTTACCCTCGTGGTGATTCGCCGCCAATTGAACGGCAGACCGGACGCGGGGGGAAGGATCGGGATCCTAGCCTTGCACGGTCTTCTGATTCTCGGGCTGATCCTTTCCCCGACGAAGGTGCTGGGCGCGGGCAATGACTTCTTTGCCTGCGGCGATACAGATGTGTTCGCCTCCTATGAAGAGGCAGGAAAGGAACTCAGTCAGGTGATCGAGCCTGGCGCAAAGATCTACTGGGAGGGGCGGCTGCTTGCGATCTTCCTGTATATGCCTCACGTGGAAATCTACCCTCCGCAGATGAATCACGTGCATTCCTACTTCATCGGCGGCGATGCAGACACGCTTCTGCACCACAGCCAGTGGAACGATGAACTCGCGCGCCAGTGGCTGGCTGAAGCGGATTACATCCTGCTGCAGAATACTGAAAAGGTCTACCTGACGGATGAGATGCTCGAATCCGGTGAGTACGTCCGAGTGATGTCTGCGCCGCGGGCGGAGAAGTGCCGCTGGCAGTCTGTGATCCAGGTCTACCAGCGCGCGGATACGGCACAGTAGTCAAGCGCATGTCTCTCTTCCAGAAGATACGATCCAATCTGCAGGATGATCAATTGTTTCGACGCGTCCTCCGTAACAGCAGTTATCTGTTTAGCAGTAGTGCAATCTCGGCTGTGCTGAGTGCGGTCCAGATGATCATCGTTGTGCGTTTGTTGGATCCGGATGGTTATGGACTCGCAACAGGTATCATTATGGTTTTTGCTTCGAACATAAACCGCTTTCTTTCGTTCCGTATGAGCGAGGTGATTGTCCGCTATGCAGGGGAAGCCTTAACTCACGAAAAAAAAGACCATGCTGCCGCGCTTATTAAAGGGATTGGAATCACAGAAGCAATTACATCCATTATCGCCTATCTGGTGCTGGTCGCACTTTCCCCGTGGGCTGCTTCTGTACTTGCAAAAGACTCTTCAGCGATGCCACTGTTTATTTTTTATGGTTTTTTTCTACTTGCCAATATTGTGTATGAAACTTCACTGGGTGTGTTGCAAGCGACAGATCGTTTTAAGCTGGTAGCCCGTGCGAATTTTTCTCAGAGCATTGTCATCTTTCTATTGATCATTGCCGTTTCTCTATGGATGCCAACAGTCTTTGGCGTGCTGGCAGCTTATCTGGTTGGGAAAACGATCGCGGGCGTCATGGTCACTGGCTCTGCAATCCGTGAGGCAGAACGCGCGCTGGGTAAGGGATGGCTGCGCGCGCCTCTTCGTCTTATCTCTAATTGGAGATCCATTGGACGGTTTATGTTGAGTACCAATATCAATGGAACGATCAATTTGTTCGCACGCGATAATATCCCCATTTATATTGGCTATTTTCTTTCCACCACTCAAGTTGGATATTTCAAATTTGCATTAACTCTGATCAACTTGGTCATGCTGCCAATTGAGCCGTTCATTTGGCCGACCTATGCTGAAATCACGAAGACCATTGCAAAGCAGCAATGGGATGCCACACGGAAATTGTTAAAGCAGGTCAGTTCGATTGCTGGGGTCTGGACGCTTCTCACTGGTGGCGGGCTCATCACGTTGGGTTGGTGGCTGATTCCGCTGATTTTTGGAGCGAAATATCTGCCTGCCTATCCCTCGATTGTGATTTTGTTGCTGGGCTATGCCTGTGCAAATATTTTTAATTGGAATCGTCCCTTGCTGCTCGCGCTTGGAAGACCAAGGTATCCGCTGTTAGTGGCTGGTGCGGTCGGCGCCATTGAGCTTGTATTGATTTTTAGACTTGTTCCTCAGGGCACCTACCTGACAGCTTCCGTCATTTTTTCAGGATATCTGGCAATTTCCATCCTCTGGATGGCCTGGCGCGGACTTACACTGATCCCGCAGGAAGAGTCAACTGGATGAAGATCGCTGCCATTGCGGGTGCGACGATTCCATCGGATACTGCCAACAGCCTGCAGGTGATGAAAGCCTGTCAGGCGCTTCGCCAGATCGGGCACGATGTGACACTGCTTGTGCCGGGTCCGAAAAACACGACGGTCGATCTTAAGCAGCATTACGGGTTGCAGACGGACTTCCCCATCGAGTGGCTTGCTTCGTCGAACCGGCGCAGGTTCACCCGGGACTCGGTCCGCCGGGCACGCGCGCTCAACGCCGATCTTATTTATTCATGGTTTCCACAATCGGCAGTCTTTGGACTGCTGCGCGGGCTGCCGGTCATCTTCGAGATTCACATCCAGCCGACCGGAGCCTTCGGTCCGTGGTGGCACCGCCTCTTTGCGAAACTGCGCGGGCGTAAGCGGCTTGTTTCTATTACGCGCGCGCTGGTGAACATACTGGAGCGCGACTTTCACATGCACCTTCCTGTCGAAGATGTGGTCATCGCGCCGAACGGTGTGGACCTGGAGCGCTTCGACTCCCTGCCGGGCCCGGCTACAGCGCGCCGTCAGCTTGGCTTGCATGAAGCACCAACCGTGATGTGCACCGGGCATCTGTATGCGGGGCGAGGCGCGGATCTCTTCCTCGCGCTGGCGAAATCCCTGCCGCAGGCGCAGTTCGTCTGGGTGGGCGGACGCCCGGAAGATATAGCTCACTGGAAGCCGGCTGTGGAATCGGCCAACGTTGTTTTCACCGGTTTCATTCCTAACCGCGACCTTCCGCTCTATCAAGCCGCCGCGGACGTTCTGCTCATGCCGTACAGCCACTCCATCATGGGCTCGAGCGGCTCAGCCGATTCCGCCGCGGTCGCCAGCCCGATGAAAATGTTCGAATACATGGCGGCGGGGCGTGCAATTGTTTCTTCCGATCTTTCGGTAATCAGGGAAGTGTTGAATGAGCAGAATACAGTCTTTTGCAAGCCGGATGAGATTGGAGATTGGAGACTGGCGATTGGTTCGTTGCTCTATGATGATTCTCGCAGAGCAGAGCTGGGAGAACAGGCACGGCGGGATGCGCAAGGTTATACTTGGGTCGCTCGCGCCCGGCGCATTATGAATAACTTTTCATGAAAACAGCCTACTTAACTGCCAAAGATCTTTTATATATGATCCCTGCCTCTCTTGCTTTGGGCGCATTGTTTGCTGCGATCCAGCATGGCGGCTTTCTCTCTTTTTCTTTCCTCTTTCTTTTATCCCTCGTTTTTCTGAGAATTGCTCATAACTCATCGAACGGTGCAAGGATGTTGGGAATCATCATTGCGCTTACGTTCTTCCTGCGCCTTGCAGTTGGCGTGACCCTGCATCTGGCTTTGCCGATTTATGGACATGCGGATGCGGATGATCGTTTCGGGTACGTCTTTACCGATGCACACACCCGCGATAATCAGGCCTGGCGATTGGCAATCTCCGAACGCCCCATTATCGATGCATTCAGTAGAAACTATTCGTCCGATCAATATGGTGGATTGCTGGCTCTGAACGCCGCAGTTTATCGTTATCTTTCGCCGGATGCCAAACGTCCGTTGATGTTGATTCTATTCTCCGCATTTTTCGCTGCTCTGGGTGTGCCATTCTTGTGGAAGGCGGTCTCCCAGATTTTTGGCGAGAAAATTGCCTGGCCTGCCGCGTGGATCTTTGCCCTGTACCCCGAAAGTATTTTGCTTGGTGCTTCTGCCATGCGTGAACCGTATCTGCTCACATTCAGCGCGTTCGCGTTATGGGGGTTTGTCCGTTCGAGATCGCAAATAGACGGCAGGCCGTCTGACGCCAAAGCTTACCTTTGGCTCGGGCTCGGCTTGCTCGGCATGCTGCTCGTCTCGCCGGTGGTTGGCCTTGTTACCATCATCATTTTTGCGGGCTGGGTATTCTTCACCAATGAAGGTCGGGAAATCTCCTGGAAAGGCATCCTGGTTGTCGCGGCTGTCTTTATCGTCGGACTCTTTCTCCTTTCGTCTTCTCTCAACCGTGCCAGCCAGTTCGAGGCGACATCGCCCCTGCACGTGATCAACGACTGGCTGCGGCTCGCCGTCCGCTGGGATGCCTATCAGTTGGAGCGCGATTCGGGCTGGGTTCAGAAGATCTTCGATGAAGGACCGAGCTGGATTCGCCTGCCGTTCATAGCCATTTATGGCGTCTTCCAGCCGGTGTTGCCTGCCACCGTTATCCACCCGACAAAACCCATCTGGACGGTCATTGGCTTCCTGCGCGGGTTGGGCTGGTATACCCTCCTTCCGATGCTGGTCCTTTCGTTCGTAGCCGTGGCAGGAACGGGCTCCACGAAGACACGGAATCTAATGCTGTGGCTGTCGCTCCTCGTATGGATCTGGGTCTTGCTTGCCTCGATCCGGGGAGGCGCCGACCTGTACGACAACCCCCGTTACAGGACAATCCTGTTCCTGTGGCAGGCAATTCTTGCCGGAAGCGTCTGGGTCTGGTGGCGGGAGACGCGCAGCCCATGGTTCACGCGGGTGGTTCTGATGGAAATCCTTTTCCTGCTGGTCTTCACACAATGGTACGCCAGTCGCTACTACCACTGGGGCGGGCAATTGCCGTTCCCGTTGATGATCGCTCTGATTGTAGGATTGTGGGGAATTGTCCTGGGAGTTGGCTGGTGGCGCGATCGGAAGGGCGCTGCAAAGCGCGCTTGACAGCAATCTCTCTGCGTTTATAATTCAGTCGTTGAATTTTGGCACAAGGAGACTCAATGCCCACTGCTCTCATTACAGGCATCACCGGACAGGACGGTTCGTACCTGGCTGAACTTTTACTCTTAAAGGGATATCGCGTCATCGGGGTGGCTCGCCGCTCCAGTACGGTGACGCATGAGCGCATTGAACACTTGCTCGATAACATCACAGTCGTCCAGGGAGATCTGCACGACCAGGGCTCCCTGCTGGCGCTGCTAGAGGAATATGACCCCACCGAAGTCTACAATCTTGCAGCACAATCCTTCGTGCCGACATCCTGGAACCAGCCCGCGCTGACCGGTGAGATCACTGCGCTGGGGGTGACGCGTATGCTCGAGGCGATCCGCTTCGTGAACCCGAAGATTCGCTTCTATCAGGCATCTTCGAGCGAGATGTTCGGCAAAGTTGTGGAAGTGCCGCAGTGCGAGACGACGGCATTCTACCCGCGCAGTCCGTATGGCGTGGCAAAGGTCTACGGGCACTGGATCACGGTCAACTATCGCGAGTCGTTCAATATGTTCGCCTGCTCGGGCATTTTGTTCAACCACGAGAGTCCGCGTCGTGGGCTGGAATTTGTGACGCGCAAGATCACAGATGGCGTGGCACGCATCAAGCTTGGCTCTGCCAAAGAATTACGCCTGGGCAACCTTGAGTCACAGCGTGACTGGGGCTTTGCCGGCGATTACGTGGAAGCCATGTGGCGCATGCTGCAGCACGACAAGCCCGATAACTTCGTCGTGGGCATGGGAGAGACGCACTCCGTACGCGAGTTCTGCGAGATCGCGTTTGCTCATGTTGACCTCGACTATAACGATTACGTGGTGCAGGATGAGCGCTTCTACCGTCCTGCCGAGGTGGATCTGCTGATCTCCGATCCGTCCAAAGCCCGCTCGGTGCTGGGGTGGGAACCTGCTGTCAGTTTTAAAGAACTGGTGACGATGATGGTGGACAGCGACATCCAGCGCCTGAGCAAAAAATAAACCCTTCCCGATGAATCAACTCAAGAGGATCCCCTACCTGATCGAGCTGATCACGATAGCCGGGCTGGCTTTCTATGTGGCTCAATCCTGGTATTTTGCGAATTCACTGGATTCCATCGGGGATGAGGGTTCTTATTTATACAAGGGCTATAGGTTCGCCCGGGGCGATTACTATCCGTTCCAGGAATATACGTTTTGGACAAATAAGGCTCCGCTGAGTTTTCTGATACCCGGCTATATCCAGCTCTGGTTCGGACCGGGCTTGCGCGAGGGACGTTACTTCGCCCTCTTCATCAGCCTCATGACGCTTGTAGCGGTGTGGATTACGTCACGCCGTTTGGGAGGAAAAATCTGGGCGGCAGTGTCGGTCTGGGTCTTTGCTCTTTCCTTTTCACAGATTTCGGTCTACAGCGAGGCGGTCTCCCAGGGACTTGTCGCCTGCATGCTGGCGTGGATGTTCGTCCTGACTCTGGGCGAGAATCGCCCGCTCTGGCAGCTGGTTCTGGGCTCGGCGCTTGCCATCCTGATGGTAATGACCCGCCAGAATATGGCGGTTGTCCCGGCGCTGCTGGTGGCTTATATCTTCTGGCAATATGGGGCACGAGCCGGGTGGTGGGCATTCGGGACGAGCGCTGCACTTTTCATCCTGTTTCATCTTCTGTACTGGCCCGGCATCCTGCAAATCTGGGCGCCCTGGCTGCCGAGTTCCCTGACACCCTTTCTGGATCGCTATCGCCCTTCTGCAGAATTTACGCAAACAGACTTTGTCTTCGATGCCGGTGCACTTAGCCGGTTTCGATCTTTCGCGACCGGCGTACACGATCATTTCTTTGTTTTTGTAGGCAGCCTGAGCGCTCTCATCTTATGGCCCAAAAGAGACGCCTGGAAAAGCACTGCCCGGTTCAAGATGGCGGTCTTTCTCGGTGCAATGTTCTTTCTGCTGTTCTTCATGCACATGCTGGCATCCCTTCCCACGGATTACTGTGTGCATTGCTTTTCCGGCTATCAAGCCTTCTATACCACAGCAGGTTTTTTCTTTATCCTCGTCGTTTTCTCCAACGGCTTGAGTGATTCCAGACAGCGCCTGCCTGTGCTGATCCCTGCCCTGGTATTTTTCGCTGCGAATCTGGGACTCTTTTATTATCAACGATGGGGGGACTGGCTTCTGGATAATGTACAGTTGCCGCGCCTGAACCGGATGATTAGGCAGGCTGAATTTTCCACCATTCCGCTCAGGGATATCCTGACGCATACCTTTGATCTCTCCAACGAAATCCAGAGACGCAGCGCCTCTGTTGGAGCCGGAATTTTCATTGGCGTGTTATTCATCCTCCTGATGTGGATGCTCTATCGTTTTTTTATCCGGCAGAAGTGGACAGGCAGCTATTCTCTCGCCAATGTCATCCTGGCAGGCTGTCTGCTGGGCGGGACTGTTCTTCCCTTTGCCTTGCGAGCCCCGTCTGGAGAGCAGGCATGTGCCTATCGCTTCCTGGCTTACTATGAAGAAGCCGGAAGGTCGCTGGCGAACCTCGTCCCACCGGGGAGTACCGTCTATTGGAGAGGCAGCGGCAGGCATCTGGCTTTTATGCTCTATTTGGACGACGTGGAATTGTTCCTGCCGCAGATCCACGCCGGTGGGGGATACGTGGTTGGGGAAAGCAAGGAGTTGTTGCGTCTTGGGCTTTATAATGAAGAGCTCGATAAACAGTGGCGTGAGTCTGCGGATATACTTATGGTCTGGGATACGTATATGACGAAGGAGTTCCAGGAGTTTGTCGAACAGCCTGCCTACGAAGAGATACCATTCGATATGGGAAAACTGGCGCTCTGTGAGGATCCGCTGTACGTGTTCAGGAAAACTTCATGAATCTATCTCTCATCATTCCTGTCTATAACGAAGAGGAGAATCTGCCTCTTCTTTATGATTCCATTCATCAGGCATTGCATCCACTCAAAAATACCTGGGAGGTGATTTTTGTTGATGATGGAAGTCGGGACCAAAGCTTTGATGTTCTAAAAATCCTTGTTGAAAAAGACCCGGAACACGTGCGTGTCCTGTCGTTCCGACGCAATTTCGGGCAGACGGCTGCCATTGCCGCCGGGATCGACCATGCCTGCGGTGAGATCATCGTTCTGATGGATGCCGACATGCAGAACGACCCTGCCGATATCCCAATGCTGCTGGCAAAACTCGACGAAGGATACGACCTGGTCAGCGGCTGGCGCAAGGATCGCAAGGACAATCGGCTGACGCGCACCATTCCCTCCAACCTTGCCAATGGCTTGATCTCGTGGACAACCGGTGTGCACCTGCATGACTACGGCTGTACGCTCAAAGCCTACCGCCGGGACGCGCTTGAAGGGTTCCGCCTGTACGGGGAGATGCATCGTTTCATCCCGGTGTTCGCACACGCCGTCGGCGCGCGTATCACCGAACTCCCCGTCCGTCATCACGCCCGCAAATTCGGGAAGGCAAAATATGGTCTGGAAAGAACGATCAAGGTTCTGCTCGACCTGTTCACGGTGAAATTCCTGCTCACCTATTCGAACAAGCCGATATATCTTTTTGGAGGCGCGGGTTTTTTTCTGATATTCGTCGGCGCGGCTGACCTCCTGTATCTGTTCCTGCGCCGTACGTTCTATGGTGTCCCAGTCTTTACATCCCCGCTCCTGCAGGTGGGCATGATGTTGTCCATCATGGGTTTTCAGTCCATTCTGATGGGTCTGATCGCTGAGCTCCTGGCGCGGACGTATCACGAATCCCAGCAAAAGCCTACGTACACAATTCGAAAAGCGCTCAATATCCAGAACAGAAACCATAAGCAGCTTTGATCCCAGGTATGCGAATTCTCCTTATCAACAGTGAATATCCGCCAATCGGCGGTGGGGCGGGGAATGCCAGCGCGCATATCGCGGACCAGCTGAAGGAGATGGGGCACGCCATCACGGTTGTGACTTCCCGTTTTGGCGGCCTCCCTCAAAAAGAGCAGAGCGAAAATATTAGCATTTATCGCGTGCCATCCCTTCGCCGCAGGCAGGATCGCTCCACACCGTTGGAGCAGGTGTGTTTCATTCTCTCCGCCTCCTTCTGGACAGTGCGCATGGTCCCTCACTTCAATCCGAACGCCACCCTTGCGTTTTTTGGTGTCCCTTCCGGGGTGGTTGCCTGGCTGATCAAAAAGCTGTATGGAATCCCTTATATCATTTCGCTGCGCGGCGGAGACGTGCCGGGATTTCGCCCGTATGACTTCCGCGTCTATCATAGGTTGATGGCTCCCTTTCTTCGAATCGTCTGGAAAAATGCCTCCACGCTGGTTGCCAACAGCAACGGGCTCCGTCAGCTTGCCAGTGCATTTGCCCCACACTTCGCGATACCGACGATTCCCAACGGGGTGGACTTAGACTCCTACAAGACAGCAGACCGCGACTGGTCAACTCCGCGCCTGCTCTCGGTGGGACGCCTCGTCCATCAAAAAGGTCTCGACCTTGCCATGCACGCCCTGGGAGGGTTGAAGGAATTGAGTTGGGAATGGTGCATTGCCGGAGATGGCCCGCAGAGGGAGACATTGCAATCACTGGCAAACGAGCTTGGAATTGCGGACCGAGTCGAATTTCTTGGCTGGCAGTCACGTGAAGAGCTGCTGACATGTTACCGGCAGGCAAACATCTTCCTGTTCCCCTCTCGGCATGAGGGCATGCCGAATGCCATGCTCGAAGCCATGGCAAGCGGGCTACCTGTCGTTGCCTCGTCTATTGCCGGCAACGAGGAACTCGTGATGGATGGGAAGACGGGCTGCCTCGTCACACCCGAAGATATCGAGGCGTTGCGCGATGCCCTGAAGACACTGCTGGCTGACGCTGCCCTCCGCCAGCAGATGGGAGCAGCCTCCCGCCGTCATGTGGAAGACAATTACAGCTGGCAGGCGACCGCGCAGCAATATGCACTTTTGTTGGAAAAGGTAAAATAACGCCCATGTGTGGTATCTGCGGAATCTCCTATTCGGATCACCAGACCCCTGAGAAAAGCACCCTCGAAGCCATGACCCGCGCCATTATCCACCGCGGACCAGACAGCGACGGTTTCCACGCGGAGGCAGGCGTCGGACTGGGCGTCAGGCGGCTCGCGATCATCGACGTCAAGGGCGGCGACCAGCCGATCCCGAATGAGGACGAGTCGCTGTGGATCGTCTTTAACGGTGAGTCGCACAACTTCCCGGATCTATACGCGGACCTCGTCAAACGCGGTCATGAATTCCGCACGCGTAGCGATACCGAATGCATCCTGCACCTATACGAGGAATATGGCGATGATTGTGTGAACCATCTGCGCGGGCAGGCTGCCTTTGCCCTGTGGGACCGTAAAAAGAAGAAGCTGCTGTTGGCTCGCGACCGCATGGGCAAAAAGCCGCTGTATTACACCGTTCAGAACGACACACTTTATTTCGCTTCTGAGCTTAGCGCGTTATTCGCTGCGCTGCCGCACAAACCGGCGATCCATCTCGAAGCCATCGATCTTTATCTTAGCCTGCAATACATTCCAGATCCACTCACGGCGTACGATGGAATTTATAAGCTCCCTCCGGCTCATCGTCTCGTCTGGCAAAACGGCAATGCAAAGATCGAGCAATATTGGGATTTCACCTACCAGCCCAAGCACACCGCATCTGAAGACGAGCTAATCGAAGAGCTGCGTGTCTTGATCAAGGAATCCGTCAGGATGCGCCTCATCTCCGAGGTTCCGCTGGGCGCGCATCTGAGCGGAGGCATCGACTCGAGTATCATCGTTGCCCTCATGGCGGAACTGAGCAACGCGGCAGTCAAAACGTTTTCGGTTGGCTTCGAAGAAGAGGCATTCTCCGAACTGGAATACGCGCGCGCCGTGGCGCGGCGATATTCCACCGATCATCACGAGTTCATTCTCAAGTATGGTGACATTCCATCCACGCTGGAAAAACTTACCTATCACTTCGGCGAGCCGTTTGCAGATTCGTCTGCCATTCCTCTTTATCATATCTCGAAGATGACACGCGAGCATGTGACCGTCGTGTTGAATGGGGACGGAGGCGATGAGGACTTCGCCGGTTACCAGCGCTACTGGCTGGACCCGCTCGCCAACACCTATCTGCGTGCGCCTCAATTCCTGACTCGCGAGCTGATTCCTTCCATGGCGCGCATCCTGCCAGACAACTCCGACCGGCCCGTTGGGCAAAGCCTGGTGAACGGACTGAAGCGCCTGCATCAGCTGCCGGAGATCGATGCGCGCGCCAGCATCCTGCGCTGGGGTTCGTACTTCTCGCCGCGCCAGCGCGCCCAGCTTTGGAAGCGCGAATACGATTTCAAACCCGACAACGCGCAGAGACTGCTCGTGGAGCGTTTCGACGCAGCGGGTGGCTCCTTCCTCGACAAAACGCTGTACACAGATCTCCACACTTATTTGCCCGGCGACCTGCTCGTCAAAGCGGATCGCATGGCGATGGCGGCTTCCATCGAGCCGCGCTCGCCCTTCCTCGATCATAGCCTGGTGGAGTGGTCGGCGCGGCTGCCAGACCAGCTCAAGGTCCGCGGCAGGAGTGGGAAGTACCTGCTGAAGAAAGCCTTTGCGGACAAGCTTCCCGAAAACGTCCGCAGGCACCGCAAGCAGGGATTCGGTATCCCGGTCGGCGCCTGGTTCCGCGGACCGTTGCACGGGTGGTCGAAGGAATTGCTTCTGGCGAACGGGTCTGCCCTGCACCAATGGTTTGATGGCAAAGCCATATTTTCCATGCTCGAGGAGCACCGCGCGCGACGTGTGGATCACGGCAAGCGCATCTACGCGCTGACCATGCTGGCGTTATGGCTGAAAACGTAGCGATGTTCAAGTTTGGCGAAAATTGGGCTTCCTTTTCGCGCAATCTGGACGAAGCGCGGATCGAAGAAGCCATGGAATCCCTCAGGAACCTGTTCGGTGAAAACGGAATGGAGGATAAATCGTTTCTGGATATCGGTTGTGGAAGCGGTTTGTTTTCCATCGCGGCGGCACGGCTTGGAGCCCGCCCCGTTCTGGGCATAGATGCCGATCCGGTTTCTGTGGTGACATCGGAGAACAACGCCGTCCGCTGGGCAAAGAACTTTCCGGCAACCTCCTTTCGTCAGCTTTCGGTTCTCGATATTGAGCAGATGAAGACGTTGGGCACATTTGAAATCGTTTATTCCTGGGGAGTGCTGCACCATACCGGTGATATGACAATGGCTCTGCACAACGCCGCGCAGAGGGTCGCCTCCCAGGGCATATTCATGATTGCCATCTACAACCGTCACTGGTCCTCTCTGCCGTGG
Source organism: Anaerolineales bacterium (assembly GCA_025938055.1). The sequence continues at coordinate 37,397 of JAICQC010000001.1, forward strand.
AAATTCATTAAGTGGCTATATAACCACGTCGGCAGTGTAGGGCAGAAGCTCCTGATATGGACCTTTGCACCGATCATTTTTTTTGCCAAATGGATCGTCACGCTTCGGAACCCGCTCAGGATGGAGCGTGGTATGGATTTCCTCCATAACATCATCGATTGGGTAGGCGGCTATCCCTATGAGTATGCCAGCATCCAGGAACTGACAGTGACGCTGGAAAGTTTGGGGTTCGAAATTCTGAACGTCTTCCCTGCGAAAGTGCCGACTGGCTGCAATGAATTTGTCTGCAGGAAAAAGAGTTAATCGATTATGGAGTTCACCTCACAGTTTTACGATGAAGGCTGGGATAGCGGATGGGACGATATGAAAATATATGGTCCCACCGCGCGGCATACCCGCAGGTTTATCTTCAGACTTTTGCAGGGAATTTCCTTTAATACCATGCTGGATGCCGGCTGCGGGACGGGCGTTCTGCTGCAAAAAATCCATGAGAAGTACCCCCATGTAAAATTGACAGGCTCTGAATATTCCGGCCAGGGACTCGAATTCGCGCGTAAACGTCTGCCGGAGTCGGAATTCATAATAATGGACCTGAGTAAACAGTCGCTTGACAGGAAATTCGACTTAATTACGTGTATTGATGTCCTGGAACATATCCCGGATGATAGGGCTGCTCTCAGAAATCTTTTTCAGATGAGCACAGGGTATATCCTTCTCTCGGTGCCGCTGGGTCCGTTGTTTAAAGCGGAGGCGGAACGTTTGGGACATGTACATGGCTATAGCCGCGAGGAGTTCGAAACAAAGATTCATGAAGCAGGCTTTAGAGTTATTAAAGCGATTCAATGGGGATTCCCGTTTTACAATGTACACCGGCGCCTTGCAAACCGCATGCCTCAGCAGGCTACTCAGGGCCGCTACAACACACGCAAGAAACTCATCTCAAGTTTGCTCTATGCTGTGTTTCATTTGAATGTTGCACCCGGTGGGGAGCGGTACTATGTTTTATGTCGCAGGCCGGAAAGTGTTCGCGAATAACGGAATGGGAAGTCAATCACACACATTGAAATTCTCCATGGAAGGATAAATATGCCTCAGAAGAAAACAATTCTTGTCACAGGTGGATGTGGTTTTATTGGCACCAATTTGGTGCGATTGCTCCTGGAGAGCGGTCAGTACCGCGTAATCAATCTGGATGCACTTACGTATGCTGCCAACTCGCTCTCCCTGGCAGACCTGGAAGGCAACCCTGATTACGAGTTCGTGCAGGGAAATATCACAGACCGCCAGTTGGTTGTTTCCCTGTTCGAGAAGCATCAACCTTCAGGCGTCTTTCATCTTGCGGCCGAATCCCATGTAGACCGTTCCATTGTGAGCGCCGATGACTTTGTGCAAACAAATGTAGTCGGCACCTATACTTTATTGGAAGCTGCACGTTCCTACTGGAGCGCGTTACCCGATGGACTAAAAAAAGACTTTCGCTTTCTGCACGTTTCCACGGATGAGGTGTTCGGCTCGCTGGGTGAGGAGGGACATTTCACAGAGGAGACGCCTTACGCGCCTAACTCGCCTTACTCCGCGTCCAAAGCTGCGAGCGATCATTTTGTGCGTGCTTTTCACCATACGTATGGGTTGCCGACGGTCATAACCAATTGCTCCAACAACTACGGTCCGTACCAGTTCCCGGAAAAGGTCATTCCGCTGATGATTTTGAATGCGCTCTCCGGCAAGCCTCTGCCCGTGTATGGAGATGGATCAAATGTGCGCGACTGGATCTACGTGGAGGATCACTGCAAAGCCGTGAAACTGGTTTTTGAAAAAGGAAAACCGGGTGACGTCTATGCAGTGGGTGCAGACAATGAGCAAAAGAATATTCACCTGGTGAATCAAATTTGCAGTATTCTTGATGATATTGCGCCGCCTGTAGAAATCCCACAATTGCGTGAACACGGTCTCAAGAGTTATTCTGAATTGATCAACTTTGTTCAGGATCGCCCGGGGCACGACCATCGTTATGCCATCGATTCAGCCAAGATCACCCGGGAGTTGGGCTGGAAGCCTGAGACCGGGTTTGAGGCTGGCTTACGTCAGACGGTCGAATGGTACCTGTCCAATCCACAATGGGTGGACCAGGCGAGCGGCGGTTCGTATGGAGAATGGGTCGAGAAAAATTACGCCTGGCGCGCGAAGAAGGAGGCAAAATGAAAGGAATTATTCTGGCGGGTGGAAAAGGCACGCGCCTGTATCCACTGACGATTGCCACCAGTAAACAAATGCTGCCGGTCTATGACAAGCCGATGGTGTATTATCCGCTCTCTATGCTCATGCTGGCGGGCATCCGCGAGATTTTGATCATCAGCACGCCGGAGGCGTTGCCCGGTTTCAGACAGCTTCTCAAGGATGGCTCCCAGTGGGGGCTGAAATTCGAATACGCTGAGCAGGCGGAGCCGCGCGGGCTGGCAGATGCTTTCCTGGTAGGACGCGAATTTCTTGGAGACAGCCCGGTCTGTCTGATCCTGGGTGACAACATTTTATATGGTGAAGGGATCATTTCTTTGCTGCAGGGCTGTGCCTCTCTGCAGGAAGGCGCGATCATTTTTGGATACAAGGTTAACGATCCGCAGCGCTATGGGGTTGTGGAATTTGATTCCGAAGGCAAGGTGTTAAGCCTGGAGGAAAAACCTGCCCATCCTAAATCCAGCTATGCGGTGCCGGGAATCTATTTCTATGATAACCAGGTGGTAAAGATTGCCGAAAACCTCAAACCTTCCCCACGGGGTGAGATCGAGATTACCGACCTGAACCGGGTCTATCTGGAAATGGGCTGCCTGAAGGCAAAAGTGTTCGGTCGCGGCGTCGCCTGGCTGGATGCAGGCACGCATGAGTCCCTGCTTCACGCCGCTTCGTTCATTCAGACCATCCAGGAAAGGCAAGGATTAATGATCTCATGCCCTGAAGAGATTGCATTTCAAATGGGCTATATCTCGAAAGAGCAGCTGTATGAGCTGGGCAAGGAACTTTCCGGGAACTCGTATGGGGAATATGTGCTGGCGCTGGCAGACCAGGCTTGACAGCGTCAGACGGCATCATGAACAAACAACTGGAGCTTTGATTTCAACTTTCCACAGGAGGTTTCTTGTAGAGAGTATGTATCCGGCACATTGACGTCTCCAAGGTTGGCTGTATTTGGCAAACAAAACATGACATTCATCACAGCATCCAGGAACCGCAATTCCTTCGCCTGGAACCTTCTGAAAATAATACTGGCGCTTGGATTGGTTTTCTTTGTATTTTCAAAGACCAATCTGGCTGATCTGGTATCGACGCTTCAGAATGGGTCCATCGTTTGGATGGTCATTTCTGGAGCGCTTTTCCTCTCGCTTACTTTGGTGAAGGCACTCCAGTACCATGCCCTGATGAGCAATGAACTGACCTATGCCCAGGTGTTAAACGTGGTCGTCTGGCAAAATGCGGTTTCGAACTTCTTTCTCGCAGGCGCGGGGATCCTCACATACATCACGACGACACGGGTGGATCATGATGTTAAGATCAGTCGTTCAGTACTTATTTTTCTTATGACAAAGGCGGGAGACCTGGTTGCCATCTGGCTTGCACTCGTCATCTCATGCAGCCTGGTCTGGTCCCAAATAAGCGTGCTGCAAATCCCGGTATTTGTCCTGGTCGCGAGCATCGGTGTTGTACTCGCTTGTTTCTTTCTCACAATATTATTTCGCCGGAAATTTGTTTTGACGCTCAGCGGCACACTGGACAAGATCGGAATATCTAAAATCAAGCTGGTCGAAAAAGGCATCTCCTATTTACAGAGCTTGGCTGAGATTAAAAGATCAAAACTTCTAAGCTTGTTCGGCAGATTGCTTCTATACTCTTTCATCTATCTTGCAATTACCGTGCTCTGGATGTACGCAAACCTGGCGATTTTTCATTTGTTGCCAGATATGTCCGCGGTCACATTTGTTACAGTTCTGATACAGCTGGTGTCTTATTTTCCAGTATCCGTGTTTGGTGGTTTGGGTATTACGGAGACGAGTTCCCTGTACTTTTGGAGCTTTTTCGATGTTTCCGAAGATATTCTGGCTCCTGCTTTGATCGGTATCCGGGTCGTCTTTTATCTGTTCAATCTCATTCCATTGATATACTTGCCAGCATATTCCCTATGGATCAAGCCAAAAGAACAAGCAAAACATGGACAATAAGAACCACGGCATCCTGATGACTCTCGCTTTGGCGGGGATGGCGATCGGGATATGGTCTGAGGTTTCATCGTTTTTGATGGTGGAACAAAACTGGGCAAGGCTGCTTTCTCCTTCCGGAACGCTTTCCATCAGCCTCTATTTTCTCCTGTTGCTTTCAGGTTTATATTCCCTGTTAATGGGTTCGTGGCGGGTAGAGATTCTCAATCGCTGGACACTTAAGTGGAAGGTATCATCTGCTGTCCGCTGGCTGGTTGTTACCTTTCTCCTGCTGGTCTTTGCGTACATTTATCTTTACTCGGTCTGGCAGACCGTTCTCGCACAGCCTTGGATTCAGGTACTGTTCGCGATGGGCTTTGCCCAGATGCTGTTGCTCATCCTTGCGCCGCAGCGAGAGCAGCGATTTGGCTGGAGCGAGCTTGCCCTGACCCTCGGGCTTTTTCTTTACCCGCGCGTGGTCCATGAGACACGCGCACTCTTTGCGGATGCAACTATTTACAGGGCTGCGACAGTTGCGGGGTTTGCAGCCATCCTGGCGCTGAATTTTGTTTTGTATTCAAGTTACGGCGCTAAACTGCGTTCACGGCCGCTCTCATGGCGGGAAAGATTAGGACCGATCCGCGTTGCCATCCTCATCCTGCTCTGCCTGACACCCATCCTTCACCGTTACCTAGTTGACCCCGAAATCTACGTTCGCTATGATGACATCCGGTTCCTGGTGTTAATGATGGCGGTCTGGCTTGTTGCTTATCTTGGCTCAACGGGATCAGATCAGCTTGTCTCGCGCGCAACGCTGGGATTAAGTCTGGGAGTGCTGATTTTCGTCTCCTTCCTGGCGCGTTCATCTCTCTTAATCGTTGATTACCCTTTTTCGCTTTCATGGTCCGAAGGTAACCGTTTCTACGACTACTCACTCGTCTTTGGACAGTCCCTTTACAACTATACAGGTCACATTGTCAACCCGTACAGTTCTCCGGGTCGCTACGGGTTGTGGGGCGTTTTATTTCTCTGGCAGGGTCTGCCGATCTGGATTCACCGTCTGTGGAATTTGGTCCTGCTCACTGTGCCGGTCCTGATCTTTTCCACAGTTCTTACGCGGAAATTAACACCTCCTGTTTTACGATACGGGACTCTGATATGGATCACGCTTTTCCTAACGGTGCTTGCTCCGCTTCATCCTCCCTTTGTAGTCGCCTCCGCTATCGCGGTTTTATTTGCCTTTGACGAGCCTCTTGTCAGACGCGGAGTTGCGCTGGCACTCGCCAGCCTGTACGCGGGGTTAAGCCGCTGGACGTGGGCATTTGCCCCGGCGGCAATCGGCGTGCTCATAGATCTGATCTTATATTATCCAAAACGGACAGGTTCTGTAGGCCATAGGCTTGTACCCACTATCCTGCTTGCCGGTTGTAGCCTGCTGGCGGGTCTGCTTCCTAGTGTTGGTTCTTACGTGTCCATGGTACAGGGCGAATCATTAACTTCGAGCCAGCCTTTGCTCTGGTACCGTCTTCTTCCGAACGATACTCTGGGTCCGGGCGTGTTCTTTTTGGTCTTGAGATATACACTGCCTCTGATAATTATTCTGGTATGGTGGCTGATCTCGCGCCGCTGGCAACTGGATTGGATCCAGAAGACAGCCATACTGGGCGCGCTGATCGGGTTCTTTGCCGTTGGACTGGTGATCAGTACAAAGATCGGTGGCGGCGGCGATTTGCATAACCTGGATATGTATCTGGTCACGTTGCTTGTGGTCATTGTGCTGGGGCTGATGTCGGTGGATGTGAATTCTTTCCAGATAAACAGGTCTGCCTGGGTAGCTGCACTGTCTTTGTATTTGGTCTTTTGGGTCGTCTATCCGTTCACCCCGCTCCATCGAAGTTCTAATTTTCACCCGTTGCTGGAACTGCCAAATGACAACAGGGTGGCTGAGGCATTTTCAGTAGTGCGGGATGAAGTGACAAAATATACGGGTGCGGGAGAAGTGCTGTTCATGGATCACAGACAACTGCTTACGTTTCAGCATATTCCACCTGTTCCCTTTATACCCGAGTATGAAAAGAAATATATGATGGATCAAGCCATGGCGAACAATGCCAGCTACTTCGAAACCTATTACCAAGACCTAGCCGAAAAACGGTTTGCCCTCATCGTCACAGAGCCGCTCAAAACGAAGCGCCGGGAAGAGCTGGGTGGTCCCTTTTCGGAGGAGAACGATGCCTGGGTGCTGTGGGTCTCTAACCCGACCCTGTGTTTTTATGAGCCGCTCTATGTTTCGACCGATGTTAATATAGAATTGCTGGTTCCCAGACAAAACCCCGCTGGGTGCGAACAGTATTTGGACTAATCTTTCTGGAGAAGTGATTTTGAACCTGCCTTACCTGATCCCGCGCCTGATCCGTCATTTCCTGCCCGAAAAACTGGTGCGGACGTTGCTGCTGCGTAACATCGTCATTCAGTCTGGACTGGAGACAAACAACCCGTTCGCAGCGATTCAGCGTTATGCCGATGTGCTCTCAAAACACGACCTATCCTTTCAGGGAAAGCGCGTCCTGGTCTTTGGTTACGGCGGGAGATTTGATATCGGCTTCGGGATTTTAAAGGAAGGCGCGTCGCATGTCATCCTTTGCGATAAATATGCTCCCTCAGATGAGCATCACAATCGTCGCATGTTTGGCGCGGAAGAAAAATATTTTGCCATGGAGAAAAAGGGACTTCGCCCCCGCTCCGAATGGATGACGTTGTTGGAGGCAGATATTCGGGATGTTCAGGAATCCGGCACACTCGAACCCGTTGATATCGTCATCAGCAGCTCGGTCTATGAGCATCTGGAGGACGTGGAAGGCATCACCCGCGCGCTGGCAGGTTTGACGAAGCCCGATGGCATCCAGGTCCACTATGTAGATTTGCGCGATCATTTCTTCAAATATCCCTTTGAGATGCTGCGCTTTTCTGAGAGCACCTGGCGTCGGTGGCTGAACCCTTCCAGTAATCACAACCGCTATCGTGTATGGGACTATCGCAGAGTCTTTGAGTCCTGTTTTGAATATGTGCAAATCGAAATTTTGTCTCGTGAAGAAGATGCATTTCGTAACGTAATGCCTCACCTGCGTCCTGAATTTGTTAGCGGCGACATCCATGAAGATGCTGTCGGGGTGATTCTGGTGGTTGCTTTGAAACCATTGATGAGCTAGGAACCATGTATCTTTTTAGCGAGCTCCAGATCCTTCCCCTGCTCCTTCTGTTTTTGCTATGGGGAGTCGGAGGGTGGTTGATGACCCTGCGATGGTTCGATTTGGAGTCGCATGAGCGCGGCTTCATCGGCTTTGGGCTTGGGATGGTGGTTGCGAACTGGCTTGGGAACTTTACGGCACGTGTTCTTCCCATGTCCATTGCCTTCTGGGCTGCCGCGCTGCTGACTGTCATGCTGGGACTCGTTGCTGCTCTGCCATTGAAGAGAGAATCGTTCCCGCGACTGGCTGATGTGCAGTGGACGAAATGGTTATTGTTCATTGCTGCGGTGATTGTTTTTGCACTAATTGGCCGGGGATTGGGAATGCTGGACGACTTTCAAAACTTGCCTCTCTCTTCGCTGATGGCAACAGGTGATATTCCGCCACATTTCCCGGGCAGCCCTGAGACACGTTTTGGATATCATTATTTTCTCATCCTGCTCAGTGTTCAGTTTATGCGCGTTGCGAACGCCGGGCCCTGGACCGCCCTGGACCTGGCACGCGGGCTAACGCTGGCTATTGCCATGGTTTGCACGGGTTTGCTGGCATGGCGGCTCACTCGTAACAAACTGATGGCATGGATCTCAGCCGCGTTTTTCGCTCTGGCGGGCGGTACGCGCTGGCTCCTGCTCCTCCTACCGGGCACGTTATTGAATAGAATTTCCTCCGAATTAACCCTCATTGGTTCCGGGCGGGATACGGCGGACACTTTGTTCGAAGCGTTATCCCTCCCCTGGGAAGTTGCCGGGAGCGGGTCCATTCCATTTCCCTTTGCATTTGTCAACGGAGTTAATGCGCCCGCGCTTATGACGCATAATGGATATGGAGTCCTGCCGGGCGTCATCCTGCTCTTATTGTTATTGCTGGCAGGCAAACAGCAGACATGGCTGGCAGGTATTCCGCTGAGCATTCTTCTTGCTTCTCTCGCGCTGGCGAACGAAGTGGATTTTGCCATTCTATATCTGGGGATCGTCCTGGTGGCAATTGTATGGCTGGTCCGCAACCAAACCCTTCGTCCGCCTGACTCAGCCCGGCTCTGGATCGTGGTCATCATCGCTGCAGGTATTCTTGCGATGATACAGGGAGGGCTTGCGACAGAAGTCCTGTATGGGCTTATAACTCCCTCCACATCCCAGCCCGAGTCTTATTTTGAGATAGGTTTTTCCATTGTGCCGCCTGCTGTGATCTCTTCGCATCTGGGCAGGTTATCCATTTTCAACCCGATCCAATTACTGGCGGCTTTGTTGGAAATCGGACCATTGATCCTTGCGCTGCCACTGGTCTTGATCTGGGGCTATAAAGCATTGCATGAAGAACAATGGTTTCAAGCTGCGCTTGTTGCTTCTGCCATCCCAAGCCTGCTTTCGATTTTCGTGGAATATTCCGGTAACGCAGGCCTCACAGCTACGACTCGGTTGTTATCGAATGTATTCTTTGTCTGCAAGATTCTTGCTGTACCTCTCCTGTGGTTATGGCTGCAAAAGCAGCCCGAATGGAGGCGGAATATCACCTACGGACTGGGCGCAATGACGATACTGGGCGGCATCTTGCTCTTTACAATTGAATTGATCGTCATTCCCCGCCCTGTCTACACTGAATATTTGGTAGACATGGACGCCCGTTTTTACGAAGAGTATTGGGATCGCCTCTCTCCACCCTCCGCCTGGGTCTTTGACCCGGTTGCCTCGCGCGCGCCTACACTTTTTGGTCGCCAGATCAACGCGATCGTTCACTGGGGTGTTCATAAACCGGAGTATTCAGCCCTGGTCCAGGACCCGGATCCATACCAACTGAACGCAGCCGGCTATCACTACGTTTATGCTGATAAAGAATACTGGAAACAATATGCCACCCAGCTCGAACAGGCGTGTGTCAATATTTTGAAAACCGTGGACGGTGCAAAGCTTTCGCATGGCGTATTAATCCCGGATTTCCGGCAACTGGCTGACATCTCGGAATGCCAATGATCATCGTCCAGCCTTCCCGCCTGACTTTCTGGCGTTTTGTCTTTACCATCACAGGGTTACTCTCTTTCCTTGCTGTTTTCCAGATCCTTGGAAGTGCAACAGTAATGGGAGTGGATCTCTCTGCCAGCACATCGTGGAAAGAGTTGATCGTCATTCTCAGCATTTTGGGATTCGCTTCGCTCCTCTTCTGGGCTTCCACATGGTCGCGCCATCGCGAACGAATCCTTTCCCTGGCTGAATCCCCACAACATGCTGCAGGCAGGATGCCCTGGCTTGGAATAATTCTCGTAAGTGTGGCACTGACCGGCTTCACGATTCTGTTCATGATTCCATCGATCCGAAACCTTTTCGGGGGGCTGGGGTGGATACGTTTCCTGCTCTTCTGGTCGTTCAGTCTGATCGGGATATGGGGAATCAAATTGCTTCGCCCGGAAACGCCCTGGTTGACCGCGTTGATCGCCATTGTTCTTTGCCAGTCCACTTTGCATCTTTTACTGGTCTACTGGCCGCGTGTCACGGATTATCCCTTTGCGATGGGATGGTCGGAGACCAGCCGTTTTTATTATCCTTCTCTCTTTCTTTCTGAAAAAGTGTACGGACAGCAGTATCCGTGGCCCATTTTGCACCCCACCCTGCACTTGCTGCTGGCGCCTCCTTATCTTTTCGATGCATCCCTCTGGTTTCACCGGTTCTGGCAGGTGGCGATCCGATACGCTTTGGTGGCAGCCGTTGTCCCTGCGTTAATGAGTCGGCTTTCCATCCCAGCAGGCGCAACCCGCTGGCTGGTTAGCTTATGGATGTTCCTCTTTTTGTTCATGGGACCCATCTATGTTCATTTGACGATCCCGGTTATTCTCATGCTATTGGGCTTCTCGCGTGAAGATGACAGGCGAACCTGGATTGTTGTCTTGCTTGCATCCATCTGGTGCGGGTGGAGCCGCCTGAACTGGTACCCTTTGCCCGGAATGATCGCGGCTGTGTTGTATCTGCTGGAGATGCCTTACCGTGGGAAAAATGTTTGGAGCTATCTGCTCAAGCCCACGCTCTGGTTTATCATCGGTACTCTGACTGCATTCGTTGCACAGCGAGTCTATATTGTTCTCTCGGGCATCCCCGACAGTGGAATCTTTTACACCAGCCTTAGTTCTGACTTGTTGTGGTATCGGCTTATGCCGAATGCTTCCTATTTCCTTGGAATATTACCCGGTGCGTTGCTGGCATCGTTGCCAGTATGGATAGCGCTGGTTGTCGTCATCCGTACACGACGGAGTGATTGGTATCCTTTGAGGCTGATCTTGATATTTACCACACTGCTTGTCTTTTTCCTGGGAGGATTGGTGGTAAGCCTCAAGATCGGTGGCGGGGCAAACCTGCATAACATGGACGCTTATTTCAGCCTGCTGCTGGTCGTTTTTGCCTATCTGGTATTTGCGCGTTATACACCTGAGGCTGGGGAGGTTGCTCAACCTGTCTCCCTGCATTGGCTTCTCATCCTTGCTTTGATGGTCATGCCTGCCTGGTCCTATTTGCAATTCAACATTGGCTTACGCAATCAGAACCCCGCTCGCGCACAAAATGTATTGTCAGTTTTACAGCGCTACGTGGGTCAGGTCAACGAACAGGGTGGCGAAATCCTCTTCATTACCCAGCGACACCTGATTTCGATGCACATGCTGGAAAATGTGACGCTTGTCCCCGAATATGAACGGGAAGACCTGATGGAGATTGCGATGTCAAATAACCTCGAGCATATTCAAGCGTTCCGTGAGGATATGGAAGACCATCGCTTCGCTTTGATCGTCGTTGACCCCTTGAACTACAATATTCTGTCGAGGCAGCGTAGCTTTGCCGAAGAGAACAACGTTTGGGTGACGCGGATTATGAAGTACATCCTGTGTAACTATCGCGAGGAGGCTGTTTTCCCCGCAGATGAGATCGCGCTATACGTGCCGCAAGAGGGTGCGCGGCAGTGTCCTTGATCACTTTTCCAGGATAACCAGCAGACGGGTGGCAAATAAAGCAGGAAATCGATCCAGAAATTTTTCCAGTCTTTGTAACAAAGGCAGGGCGGATGTTGGGTACAACTGCGGCTTGGAAAACCCTCCCGAAGCCGCGTACGCGATGGCAGAGAAACGCTGCGTTTCGATCTTTCGCCAGTCGCTCAGCTTGCGGAGATACTGCTTTCCAGCGAAGATACGGCTGGCGTTCCCCTGTGCCGCATAATAATCAATATCCTGCGGTGACCAATCTTCAGGCGCTTCCCACTCGATGACTTTCGTAATCGCAACCGGCTCATCATGCGGTATTCCATAGATTAGCAAGCCCAGCGCACTCATACATGGTTCTAGCATGATCACATGCCCACCTTTGCGCAGGATGCGAAAAAATTCCTTTAAGACTGTGCCCGGATATTTCAGATGATGGAAGACATCGGTCAGGACCAGGTCTGAAACCGATTCATCTGCAAATGACAATTGATAGGCATTTTCGATCTGGTCGATCCACGGATTGGGGAACAAATCGGTGCGCAGACAAGTGGGTATAACCTCATGGATGTTGCCGAGCCCCGAGCCAAGCTCCACGATTTTACTATCCGGAAGATTGCTTAGATTCCTGGCAATGAGGCGGTAAAAATCCCGATACAGCACACGGAGCAGAGGCTTGCGCTTCCAATATTCGTAATTTTTTTGAATAGAATCTTGATGGAGGAGAATATCCATTACTCTTCTGTCTGCTTAACAAAGTGACCAATCTCATACACATTTCCGAAGAAGGCAGGCACGCTGTTCATCGGGATAATCCGCACTTGCTTGAAGTGTTTTGCCGCCGCAGAAGCCACATCCTTTTCGGTGGAAAAATGATGTTTGCGAATATTATATCCGAGCAGGGCGAACATGGCGATCATAAACGGTCGTTCCACAGGAACGCCATAAACGACCTGCCCACCAGGTTTGAGAACGCGTTTGATCTCTGAAAAGGCATGTTCGAGTTCTGCGGGTTTCAGATGTTCCAAAATACTGATCAGAAGGACTGAATCAAAATGGCTGTCCTGATAGGGCAGATCCACCACATTACCATTGCGCAAGTCAGGGCGGATCCCCAGTGGCGCAAACACTCGTGCGACCTCGTCAACATCACACGATAGATCAAGCCCATAAATTTGCTGATACATTCGGCTCAGGTTAAGAAAAGTTAACCCGCTGCCGAAACCGACCTCTAGGATGGATTCTCCGCCCTTACATTCTGCCAGGCATAATTCGACACGACGCCGATACATCTGTCCAAAAACAGGCAGGTAATAAAAGATGACCGAATATTCGCGGCGCACGCCGCGATATTCCTTGTAGGGAAGTAATTTTAAAGAGGAAATCATGCCTTTGCTCCGATTATACAAACTTGATGCGCCGCGCCGCGAAAGCGACCATGCGCAATAATAACAAACCGTGTTTCCAGCGAGAGATGTTGGTCGAGCCGTAGGTCCGTTCGCGGTAACGGATCGGAAGATCAACAATCTTGCGGTTGAGCTTGGCGGCACCGAAAATAAGATCATAATCTCCGAAGGGATCGAAGTCACCAAAATAGGACCGGTTGGCAGCGATGCGTTCATAGTCCCTTTTCCAGAGAACTTTAGTGCCACACAATGTATCCTTAATGGGCTGCCCAAGCAGCCAGGAGAACGCCAGGCTGAAGAACTTATTACCCAGAAAATTGAGGGTGCGCATCGCTTCCTTCTCCATGGGGTACACCAGACGCACGCCATTAATGAACTCGCCTTTCCCTGAAACCAGTGCCTCATAGAAACGCGGCAAGTCTTCCGGGGGAACGGTCAGGTCTGCGTCCAGGATCATCAACACGTCGCCTCTGGCTTTGGAGAAGCCCAGCCTTACTGCGTCTGCTTTGCCGATACCCGTTTGTTGCAGGAGCAGGCTCGGGGTCGAAGGATGCGTAGTGATCCCGCGTTCGACCGCCGCGTATGTGTCATCCCTGGAGTGCCCTTCGACGAAAATAAGCTCGGTCTCGCGCCCCATTTGTGGGGTTCGCTCAAAGATGGCTTTGATATTACCCGATTCGTTGCGCGCTGGAACGATGACCGAAACCATTGGATCCGGCGCGCGTTCGGACACAGGACGCGCGATCACAAAGTTGGAGAGAGCCATTTCCGTGAATGGCCACAAGCGGACCAGGACACGGTTTGCAAATCCCCCCAGAGGCAGGGGCCAAAGAATCTCTTGCGTGCCACGGACTGGTTCAAAGTCGGCCAGCCGCAAAAGGCTGCTGACATCTTCGCGCGTCAGCCAGTTCTGAAACAACGTCGATCCGGCGAGGGATAGCTTTCTCGCAATGCTAAGCGGAACTTGCCACAGCCTGCTGTAAAAATTCAGAATAATACGCGTATGAGTTGTGCAAAGCGGCTTGATCTGCTCGAAGACGCGCTGCACATCCCAGAGATCATTTACCAGATCAGACAAAATAATGACATCGAACTTTTCATGCAGGTCAGAAAGATCGTGCGCATCCGCAAGGATGAACTCGAGTTCCGGGTGATGTTCCTTTGCGCGGCGGAGCATTTCTTCGGAGAAATCAACTCCAACACCACGGTCAGGCTTCAGTGCGGCAAGCAGATGCCCTTCTGCGCAACCTATCTCGAGGATACTTTGATTCGGGCTGACGTGGTATTGGTAGATTTCCTCCAGTCGTCGGTGATACCAGCCACCCATTCCCTGCCAGGAATCGCGTTTACGGGCAAACGCATTCCAGTGAGCGATGCGGTCCTGCTGGTAGCGCCTGGCTGCCGGGTCCAAAAACGAATCGGATTTCATAGTGCTTGATTTTACGTGGAGAAGGAAGGATTGAAAAGGTGACCTCTTTTGATACGTATGCTATACTGCGATTGTGAATGGACAAACCCGCTCTTCCATCAAGCCGGGTATGACCGTGCTCATTGTCCTGAAGCAGGATCAGCGTACGGGTAAACGAACCAAGGGTATAGTAAAGGATATTCTCACAAAGTCGCCGACACATCCCCATGGGATAAAGGTCCGTTTGGAGAGTGGAGCCGTTGGACGTGTCAAAGAGATTCTGAGCTAATATGGGGAAAAATCCACTTGATTTTCACTACATCATTTCGTATGACCGGGTTCGCTGGTTTTTGAAGCAATAGATCTAAAGAGGAAATCATGTCCGACTCAACCCTCCCTTCCATTCGTTATGTTGTTTTTCACAAGCCAGGTCCAAAGTGGCAACCTGGTGTGGATTTTCGTGAACAGGATGGCGTTCGAGAACACGTTCAGCACTATCTCAGTTTTCATGAACAGGGAAAGCTTGAACTGGGTGGTCCGTTCCTCTTACAGGATGCGGGCGGTATGATGGTTGCCACGAAAGATGTTTCGCAGGCAGAGCTTGAGGCGTTTGCCGTTGCAGACCCTGCCATACAATCAGGTTTGCTCATCCATGAAGTCCGCCCGTGGCTGACTGTGATGGAGCATTACGATGGAACATAAATAAAAGGATGTACTCATGATCCGAAAACTGGCTCATCTAAATTTTGTTACCAATGATCTCGAAAAGATCATCGATTTCTATGTGAACAAACTTGGCATGAATGTCAAATTCACGTTGAATAACCAGGAAGGCAAATCGTTCGGGTATTACTTTGCCTGCGGCGACACAACCTTCCTGGAATTTTTCGACCAGGCAATGGCGGCAGAAGTATGGGGTGGAAAGGTAGAGGAACTACATATTGGCACCCGTTATAAACACTTCTGCCTGGAGGTCACCGGACTGGAGGAGTTTTGCAGAATATTGAAAGACCGTGGGGTTGAGGTTTCCGGGATTTCACTCGGTATGGATAATTCGCGCCAGGCGTGGATCGCTGACCCGGATGGGAACGCGATCGAGTTGATGGAATATGGCCCTGCCAGCCTTCAGTTGGTGGGATAAAGAATCCCATGTACAAACCCAATCCTCAGTCCCAGCTCCGTGTCAAATTCGACTTCCGCGTGGACTTTACAAACGGCGGCTACGTGGATGGTCGCGACTTCCTGCTTGACCTTGAAGGCGATAATGTTTCAGATGATGACCTCAAAGTAATGATCGTGGAGTCCATGAACCTGGCGAAGGCAGGCGATGTGAGAATCTTCAAAAAGGAAATTGTCCGGCGCGGGGAGCACAAGGACACATATGAGCCGCATTAAGGAAAGCGCGACTCAGACCAATCGAGTGATATAAACAAACGGAGCACTCCTCAGTGCTCCGTTTGTTTTCACGTACTTCAAATCTCTAGCGGACGATTACCGCATCCACTGATCCATTTGTGCTTGACCTTGGTGTTACGAAGACGAGTTTCAAGGTGTGTTGCCCAGCGGATAACTGACCGGGATAATCCCAGCGTGCCTTGTAGGTACTCACATCGTGCTGCTGGTTGATAGTCCCAACCAGAGCGCCATCTATATAAACATCCATGTTTCGATAGCTTGGTCCTCCTTTATAGATGACGCTAAAGGACTGTCCGGTGAATTGGAAAGTCACAGAGGAACCGTTTTGGGATGTTTGTGCGTACGAACCTCCCATAGCTGCCCTTTTGACCTCTTCCACCCACCCAGCCGAATAAACAAAGGCAGCATGTTTGTTATCATAAGTTGTCTCATCAGCCGTTGGTGATGCTGGATCAGTCGGGGGTAGAGATGTGGGCGTAATTGTCGGTGCTACTCCGGTTGAAGTAGGTGCCGCAGTGTTAGTCGGGTTGACTGTCGTCGGAGCCGGGCTGGCTGTGGACTGCGGGGTTGCAGGCAAGGCTGTATTGGTCGGTTGAATTACAGTGGCAGTCGGAGATGCTGTTGCCTGAGACGTTGCAGGTGCTGGCGTATCCCCAAATTGAATCGCACCCATGTCGAAGGTCGTAGTACGTTGCTTGGCATAGAAGTCATCTGCAATGTTAATGTTGATCGCCGCGCCGGCAGCAAGGGATGAAGTGGCAGGACGGTAGCTTTCTGTATTAGAGATCGGGCTGCCTGTAATTTGAGGGTCTCCGACTCTATCTCCAGGACTTCGAAATGCGGCAGGTGGCAGAGCTTTCCATAAATTGTTTTGAAATGTCAGCCCGGTTGGGTTTTCCACATCGACCAGTCTGTTTTGCGCCTGCCAGACAATATTATTAGCAATCAAAGATCCTGCTTGCGCACTTGCATAAGCAATGCTAATCGCAGCATTGGTGCTCCCATACAAGGTGTTATATGCGATAGTGGCATTTTTTAATCCGCCGCCGGAAACTCCAGATTCTGCACCATTGTAGCGTACACCATGCTTGCAATATCCAACTATATTATTCAGTATTTTTGTGTTTTTGAGCCGAGCACCCCATCCTTCAAAATATTCCTCTCCCATACTGATGCCAGATGCTGGCAGTCCGCTGCGTTCATATCCACTATTGGTATTGCAGTAGACAAAGTTTCTTTCGATCAGTGCATTTTCCGAATTCGTGTAAATGTTAACCGAGAAATTATCATAGACTGTGTTTGCACGGATGGTAATGTTCGTCCCGCGCGTTCCTATACCTTCACCGAAGTTGTTGTGGATAATATTTCCCTGGATCAAGACATTATCGCTTAAGCGAACCTTGATTGCCGATCCCCATCCGCCTGTAAGGACGCGGGGTGCATTAGACAGAACAGTGGAAAATATGCGACTGTTCAGAATTTGTATATTTGTAGAGTTATTCGCCTGAATGCCATGATTGTAACAATGGTGCACATACAAACTGTTAACGGCAATGGTATTGCCTGCCAAGTTTACACAAATATCAGTGGAATTTCTGATCTCCAATCCGTTGATAGTGACGTAGGAAGCACGGACATCCAGGCCGGCAGATGCCGCGTTTTGCCTGTCGATTGTCACTACTCCACCTATGGGGTGGACCGTGATCATTGCGGTGCTTGTGCCGCTTTTTGTAATCTTCAGTTGTTGGTTGTAGACCCCCGCATAGATATTCAGAGTGCTGCCTGGACTGAGTACTGAGTCTGCCTTCGCAAACGTCCTGAATGGGGCAGATGCAGTACCAGGATTTGTATCACTCCCTGTAGGAGAGACATAATAGACGTTCTCAGCCGCCCGGGTATTGAGTGTGTTCCCCAGGATCATGACGAGCGCCATGACCAGACTTGCAATTCGAGAGATTGTTTTGTTCATCGTTTTCTCCTATGTGAAGCAACCGCTTGTTCAGTGATTGCCTCGTGTTCATGAATAATGGTGATTAATTGCTTGTCGTACTCGCTGAGACGAAAACGATGGCTTGTCAACCACGCCCTATCTTATGCAGAATGGAATAAAACTAAATGGGAGCAGGGTACTAAAATCGTTGTCACATCTGTAAGCGTCATACCTAGGTCATGTTTTAGATGAGTTGTTTATGAAAAAAACAATGTAATGTTGCAAATAAATTGCAGAATTTGTCTACTCGAAATGCTTGGAAGATAAATTTCTATTGAAATGCGTATGCTATACTCACTAATGAATCCCCGTGATTCTTAAAACAATGTTCCTCCCAGTTCTCTATTCCTGGAATCCAGCACTTCATCTGCTATGCAAGCCTTTACTGCGTACCTCTTTCCGATCCTAGGATATCTCTTCGGCTCGCTGCCCTTTTCGGTCTGGGTCACTCGTTATGCAAAAAATGTTGACGTGCGCGATGCCGGCTCCGGTCACGCGACAACGACCAATACCATTCGGCAGGCTGGTTTTGGCTGGGGCGCTCTGGTCGGGATCCTCGATGTTGTCAAAGGGCTCGTTCCGACGCTCCTTGCCGTCACGTACGACGGGGAAACCTGGGTTGTTGTCCTCACTGCGGCGTTAGCTGTTGCCGGGCATTGCTGGCCCCTCTTTGCACAGTTCCGCGGCGGCATGGGTCTGGCAGCCTTCGGGGGCGCGCTGCTGGCTGTCAACTGGTTTTCATTTGTCCTGGCAGCAGGTTTGTTATTGACTCTGGTTCTGATCCTCAGGCATGCTGCGCGTGCGGGCTTGCTCACCGGGATCCTGGTCGCCCCGCTCTTCTGGATGCTCAACCTGCGCGGAGTGGAATTTTGGATCGCGCTGGCATGCGGGTTGGTGATTGCCTATCGCTTCCTCATGGATTGGAACCGCAAATACCGCGAGCTCTGGCTGGACCGGGAGAAGCCGCCCTCATGAAGCTCGGCATTGTTACCGACTCAACTGGCGATATCCCGCTCTATTTGACCGAACAATATGAACTTGAAGTGGTCCCCTGTATTCTCGTCATGGATGGAAAGGAATATGTGGATGGCAGGGACATCACCCGCGAAGAATTTTATTCACGATTGCCCTCGCTCCAGACGCAGCCGACGACCGCCGCGCCTTCGATAGGAGATTTCGCCACCCGATACGATTTCCTCCTCACGAAGAGCGGCTGTGACCATCTCCTCTCCATCCACGCGGCGAGCGCGCTAACATCCATTCTGAACATCGCACAGCAGGCAGCCAATGATTTCGCGGATCGAGTGACGTGTGTGGATAGCGGCTCCCTCTCGCTGGGGCTTGGCTTCCAGGTGCTCGCCGCTGCCGAAGCCGCCGAGTTGGGACTGCAAGCCGCGCTCGATGCAGTTGAATCCACGCGTAAACGGTTGCACGTCTCTGCCGCACTGGACACCATGGAATACCTCAAGCGCAGCGGGCGTGTCCCTGCCACGGTTGCAATGCTGGGAAGCCTCCTGAACATCAAGCCGCTGATCGAATTGACGAATGGCGAAGTCAAAGCCATTGGCGCCGTACGGACGACCCATCAAGCCAATGAACGAATGTCCAAATTTTTGCTGGAAGGTGGGACGTTGGAAAGACTGGCAATTCTGCACACCGGCGCGGAACCGCGCGCCAGGGAATTTCTAAATGAGTTAATGCAAACGTCCAGCCAGTCTGTGCCGCGCGATATTCTGATGGTCAATGTGACGACCGTAATTGGGACACATGTGGGTCCCAATGGACTGGGATTGGCCGCGGTAAGGAATAAACCTGTCTGATTTCATGCAAACCATGGCATCCGTGCCTTATCTCCTCCACATGATAAAATACCTTCATGCAGCCATCTTTAGAAAAGTTACGTAAATTCTTCCGTCTCGAACACGAGAACGGTTACAGCAACAGTGCCATTATCGGTGGGCTCGCCAAAATGCTCGATTACTGGGAAGGCGATGCCCGTGCAGACAACATTCAGGAAGAAGTCATCCAGGCCGTCATACAGAGGCTCCGTTCTTATGACGGGCTCAGCCCGCAGTCTCGCGCCGACGCGTTGAAAGGGTTGTGGAAGCGCATCGGGGAAACCTATCCCGAAGCACAGCAAAAACCGCGCGGCATGCCCCAGCGCCGTCCTGAGCCTGTCGAAGGGCGTCATTCCGAGCCGCAGGAAGTCCAGGCGGAAGGCACACGCCAGCAGCCGCGCCCGGCTCAGCCTCCCACTGAATCTGCACCCTCTGACCCTCACAGGCAGGAACGCCACCAGCGACCCCTGCCTCCTCCGCGGTCTGAGACGACGCCCGGCGCAAAGACCTCCGCCACGCCTGCCGCCCTCGAAGCAAAACTAACCGTCCTTCAGGGCATTGGTCCCCGCCATGCAGAAACGCTCAGCAAGCTTGGCATGCAAACGCTGGGCGACATGCTCTATTACTACCCGCGCCGCTACGACGATTATTCCCAGCTCAAGCCCATCAAGGATCTGTTTTACGGTGAGCAGGTGACCATCATCGGGACGATCCAGAGTGTGCAGACACGTCCCATCCGCGGCGGCAAAGCTACGCTCATCGAAGTGATCATCAGCGATGGGACGGCAGGACTGCGGCTGTCGTTCTTCAATCAGCCCTGGCTGGCAAACCGCTTCAAACA
>JAICQC010000231.1 GCA_025938055.1 Anaerolineales bacterium
GACGACCAGGAGCAGCAACCCTTTCCAAACAGGATTCATATTTCTCATCATTTCCTCCGCAAGTTATCTCAGCGTCGTGATATACGCGATGATATCTGCGATCTGTTCATCCGTAAAATCATAGGTAGGCATCAACTGGTTTTCAAAGCCAGCGACAATCTTTGCCTGCGGCGCCTGGATGGACTCGTGAATATACGCCTCATCCACAACCACGGTGCTGCCGTCCGTTAGCTCCTCCGTCCGGCCGAGGAGACCGAACCAGGTAGGGCCAATCCCCGGCGCGCCGTTGATGGTGTGGCAGGCTGCACATCCATTGGCTACCACGAGTGCCTGGCCGCGCCCCTCAGGTGTTTGTGACGCCTCTTCTGCCAGCACCAGCTGTTCAGCCATCCAGGCATCGAATTCTTCCTGCGAGGTAACAACCACAGGCTTCTCCATGCTGTAGTGCGAGGTACCACACAACTCCGCACAGCGAACTTTGTAATTTCCCTCCAGAGTTGGAGTAATCCGCAGTTCGGTGATGCGACCTGGTACAAGATCCTGCTTGACACGAAATTCAGGCACCCAGAAGGAATGGATCACATCATTCGAAGTCATTCGTAGAAGGACCTGCTTGCCGACCGGCACATGCAATTCATCGGAAATAACTGCCAAACCGTTCACAGCGGGATATTCAAACGTCCAGGACCACTGGAGCCCGGTCACTCTCACGATCATGGCTTCGGGGTCGGCCCGGCGGGTCTCTGCCAGGTTAATCGCGCCCAAATAGGCATACGCCATCACAACGAACAAAGGGATGATCGTCCATGCGATTTCCAGGCGGGTATTCCCTTCCATGTGTTCGGCGTCTGTTGTATCGCCTTTCCGGCGGCGAAATACAATGAGGCTGTACACCAGGGGGACCACAATTAACGCAAAAAGAAAGGACATGGCCATCACCTCAAGATCCCACATCCAATCGATTTCAGTCGCCTGCGCACTGGCGTTCACCGGCATTAATCCCGCCGAATCCAAGCCTATATAGATGAGAACGGTCATGACAATGACCAAGATTCCCACAATGACGTAGTGTCGTCGCATACGTTCTCTCTCCTCAAAAAGCGTTAGGGGTCCACCCCAGTCCACACTGCCGCTCCGCGGCGTGCTTTGCCCGTCCAAAACCGTCTAAATTTACCAAACTTTCATACATTTGTCACGAATTTCACACAGATAAAATCTGTGAATTCTGATCCTCACGCGACCAATGTTTCATGTTTCCTACAGTTTAGGTAACGGCGCCCAATGCCGAAAGCACTTCTGTACTATGTTCTGCCGGACGCACATTTTCAAAGACTTTTAAGATATTTCCATTCTCATCGATAAGGAAGGTTGTCCGCAGCACGCCTTCATACTCCCTGCCCATGAACTTTTTCGGTCCCCAGACTCCATAGAGATCACATACTTTATGTCCTTCATCTGCCAGCAGGGGAAAGGGCAACTGAAACTTTTGTTTGAACTTCGCGTGGGATTTCACAGTATCCGGGCTGACGCCCAGGATCACAATATCTTCCTTCTCATACGCAGAGTAATCATCGCGGAAGTTACAGGCTTCCTTGGTGCAGCCCGGCGTATCATCTGCAGGATAAAAGTACAGAACGATATTCCTTCCACGGAAGTCTGACAACGTACGTGGCACATTCGTATCATCGAGCAATTCAAAATCAGGCGCAGGAATTCCCGCGGGAAGCGGCATGAGATGGTCTCCTTAATTATAGGTATATTATAACTTCAAATAAAAGGCAACGCGCCTTCATGCCATGTTGTTAAGGACAATTTAAGTATTACTCCAGGGTTCGGATAAACGCCACCGCCTGCCAGATCTGTTCATCGCTCAGAATGCCCTTCCACGCCACCATGGAGGTGCCGGGCTTGCCCTCACGAATACGCCAGAATAAGAAATCATCGCCCGCCGCAGACTGGATGACTGCCAGATTTCTGGGCCGTGGATCAAGCGCTTGTCCGGCGGGTCCATCACCATGTCCCTGCGGACCATGACATGTTGCGCAATTTATCCTGAACACCTCTGCGCCTGCATCGGCAGCCTCTGTTCCGAACGGATTCGTCAGCCCGGCATATTCCTCGGGGACCGGAGCCAGCGTGGCATTTTCATTTCCACTGGAGGAAGAGCTTCCACTCCCGCCACAGGCGGCCAGAAACAGGACACCCACCAACATCACAAAAATGATTTTCCTCATGCTCGTTTTCTCCGCAAGAATCACCGCCACTTCGTTAGTGGCGGTGATTAACTTTTTTCAATCATAGTTTACTTCAAAAATTTTACTTTCTTCAGGGCATCCTCCAACGCATCAATGGTCGCAGGTTTGATGATCATGACATTTGCGCCCAGTTTCATCACTTTCCGGCGCGTCTCCGGCTGGTCGTCGGAGGTGATTACGAACACTGGCACCGGGATCAGGCGTGGCTCACGCCGCAGATACGCCAGGATTTCGGTGCCATCTACGCCGGGCATGTTGATATCGAGGCAGATAAACTTCGGCACAAAGCCGCCCGCCAGCATTTTCATCGCGGCGCCTGACCCATACGAGACGCGAGCCTTGAATCCCAAAACATTCAACATCTGACCCAGAGCATCTGCGGTTGTGCGGTTGTCATCGATGATCAGAGCTTCGGTCATCTATTTAGTCCTCCAAAATGATCGTCCCCATCACGGAAACGTCATAGCCTGGCAGTTGAGAGACAGCCTCTCGAAAACGGCGATCCGCCAGGAGCCCAAAAAGAGGCGCAAGCAGGTCACCCTCCGCGAATTGCTTTGGCATGACCAGATCATATCGCTCTTGAAATAGTGGAATGAATTCCAGGTCCAGCGCCTGCGCCGCGGCGGCAATTCCCAAGCCACAATCCGCCCGCCCGGAGGCGATGGCGGCGGCAACGCCGAGATGAGTATACTCTTCTTGATCATAGCCGACAATCTGGTCAGCGTTGATCTTCAGCGATTTCAAATGAAAGTCGAGCAGGACGCGCGTCCCGGCGCCACGTTGTCGGTTCACAAACTGGACCTCAGGATTGGTGAGGTCTGCCAGATGTTTAATAGCCTTCGGGTTGCCGCGCTTGACGATCAAACCCTGGTCACGTCCTACCAGCGCCACCACTTTGACGGGAATTCCTGGCATATATTGTCGGATATACGAAATATTGTACTCGCCCGTTTCCGGGTCGAGAAGGTGTGACCCAGCCAGATGCGCCTCCCCACGGCGGAGCGCGGTCAGCCCGCCCTGCGAGCCAACGTTTGCCGAAGATAGACGTCGATCCTGTTCAGCCAGGAATTGTGCCATCAGATCCAGCGTCAGGTCGTGCGAGCCGATGCAGAAAATTGTCCGTTCGATCTCTGCCCTGCTGCGATATAGATGAACCTTGATTGGCTGGCCTGCTTCCAGACCCTGTGTGCCGCGCGGTATCAGTGCAAGTCCATCCGCCTGCACAAGGGAGCTGATCACCCCTGCCCCGCGCGATAATGGCGCAGCCAGAAGCTTCCCGCCTATTTTTCCAAGTGCCACTCTCACATAATCATCATCGCCCGGAGGCGAAACGATCTTACGCGTCAATGTGGCTGTTTCGGTCAGCAATTCATTCGGACGGCTTCCCAGCCATTGCGCCAGAAGTGGCTCGACGAAGATATCCACAGTCAAAGCTGCAGAAACGGGGTAGCCAGGGACACCAACAATGGGTAACAGGTGCGAGGTTTCAGATGCCAGGTCTTTTGATTTACGATTTTCGATTTCCAATGTCCGAGTGATGAGACCAAGGATCACAGGATGACCCGGACGGACAGCAACTCCGTGAACAAGCAGTGTCCCAAGTTTTTCAACCACGTTCGCCGAGAAATCCTCCGCACCGGCGGAGGAACCTGCGTTCAATAGAATCAGGTCATGTTCGCGCGCGGCTTCCTGAACGCGCTGGCATATCAAATCAAAATCGTCTTTGAGGATGGGATAGCGCGTTGGCTCACCTCCCATGGCTTTGACCTGAGCAGCAAGGACCAGCGAGTTGTATTCGAGGATATCCCCCACTTTAAGTTTGCTGCCAATCGGAACCAACTCCGTTCCTGTGGGCAGGATCGCGACCCTGGGTTTGCGCGCAACCGTCACGTTTTGATGTCCTGCCGCGGCGATGGCGCCCAGGTCTGCGGGACGCAAAGCGTGACCCGACGGCAAAACCAGCTGCGTCGCAACGATATCCTCGCCCAGCGGACGCACATGACTCCACGGCGCGACCGAGGCACGGATGCGGATGGCGAGCGGAGCACGAAGATCGATCGTGATCTTGCCAAGTTCATCGAGCGATTCCACATTTTCGATCGGGATGACCGCGTTCGCCCAACCTGGCAATGGATCGCCCGTATCCACGTAGACAGCCTGGGATCCGATTTCGAGAGTAACCGGCTGAGAGGGCAGCGCACTATTCGTCGCATCTGCCCGGACGGCAAACCCATCCATCGCAGAGGCGTGGTAATGCGGGGAGGAGATCTTCGCCCAGATCGTCTCGGCGGTGACGCGTCCTAACGCGTTTTCGTCAAGCGGGATTGATTCGGCCCCAAGCACACGCCAGAGACTGGCGCCCTGCAGCGCCTCTTTCAGACGTGCCTGTGCGTCGGGGAGAGGAATATCGTGGAGGTAGACGGACATCGAATTACACTTACAAATTACGTAAGGACCTCCACATCATGCGGACCCGATTCCTTCAGCCCTGCACCGGTCATCCGTACGAAGATCGCCTTCTGCTGAAACTCTTCGACCGAGTGCGCGCCACTGTAACTCATCCCGGATTGCAACCCACCGACCAGTTGCGTTAACACCTCACGCACTTTTCCGCGATATGGGACAGCTGCCTCGACGCCTTCTGCTACATAGTCTTCGATCTCTTCTTGAGTCAGATCGTTGCCCTCGCGCTTGTTGCGCTCGATGTTCGCTTCCAGGGAAGCCATGCCGCGCGAAGCCTTATAACGATGCCCCCTGCGAGTCATGATCATTCCTGGGCTCTCATCGGTACCCGCCAGCAGACTGCCGATCATTGCCGTCTGCGCGCCCGCGGCAATGGCTTTTGCCAGATCCCCCGGCTGACGGATCCCCCCGTCGGCGATGATGGGAATTCCATCTTCAAGCGCGGCGCGCGCGCATTCGATCACAGCCGTCAATTGAGGCACACCTGAACCGGCGACAACCCGCGTAATACAGATCGAGCCGGGTCCCACGCCGACCTTGATGGCATCTGCCCCTGCGTCGATCAGGCGCTTCGTACCGTCGGCTGTGGCAACATTACCTGCAATGATCTGCGCCTGAGGAAAACCCCTGCGGATGTTTGCGATCATCTCCACCTCGAGATGCGAATCGCCGTGAGCAATATCCACAACAATGCAATCTGCACCCGCTTCGAGAACAGCTTCGACGCGCCGCATTTCCTTATCGCGTACACCCACCGCCGCACCCACAGAAAGACGTCCCTTCGAATCTTTGGTGGCTTTCGGGAATTGCGTGATTTTCATAATATCTTTTAGAGTCACTAATCCCGCTACCTTCCCATCGCTGCCAACCAATGGGAGCTTTTCAATACGGTATTCATGCAGCAGCCGCTCTGCCTCTTTCAGAGACGTATCTGGCGGAGCGCTATGCACCTCCCGGGACATGATGGCTGTCACCGGTTTGTCTTCGTCATTCTCAAACAGTAGATCGCGCGTCGAGACAATCCCCACCAGCTTTTCATCTTTATCCAGAATTAGAATGCCGCCCGTTCCGGTCTCGTCCACAACACGTTTCACCTCACCCACTGTGTGCGATTCGCTCATGGTGATCGGTTTATCCACAATGAACGACTCCGCTTTTTTCACCCTCCCGATCTGACGCGCCTGGGCAGCGATGGTCATGAAACGGTGGATGATTCCGATCCCACCTTCCCGAGCGATGGCAATCGCCATTTCGCTTTCCGTGACGACATCCATATTTGCCGAGACAATGGGAACCTGCAGAGATATCTCCTTTGTCAGCCAGCTTTTGGTTGAAAGGATGCGTCGCGAATCCACATCCGAATACTGCGGTACGAGCAATACATCGTCGTACGTCAAAGCCGTTTCAGGCAAAATTTTCATATTGACTCCTCTTGGTCTTAACCGCCCGAATTATAATGCTTGAAGGTGGCTCACCACGGTGTTCGGCTCGCGATGGAGCCACCTCACAGGATAACAGAGCTGGAAATCGAATAAGGAGGCGGCATGAGCGTCACGGCAGTGATCGGGTCACAATGGGGTGATGAAGGCAAGGGAAAGGTGGTGGATTACCTGGCAGAGCAAGCCGATTATGTAGCGAGATTCAATGGCGGGAACAATGCAGGGCATACGGTGATCAACCAGTATGGCACGTTCAAGATCCACCTTGTACCTTCAGGAATCTTTGCGCAGAATGCGGTGGGACTGATCGGAGGCGGAGTCGTCATCGACCCGGCGGTACTGCTCGAAGAAATCGAAATGCTGAACAAGGCAGGAGTCGGCGTGGAGGGACGACTTTGGATCTCGCCGCGCGCGCATTTGATCATGCCCTATCATAAAATTCTGGACGGCTTGTATGAGGAAGCCAAAGGCGCGGGCGCGACAGGCACAACACGCCGCGGCATTGGTCCGGTGTTTGCCGATAAGGTCAGCTATAACGGCATACGCTGGAGCGATTTTGGGAGCAAGGCATTCGAGTCGCGTCTGCAAGTGCAATTGGAATTGAAGAACAAGATCATCGGCGCGCTGGATGGGAAGGCGATCAGGTATGAGCAGGTCCGCGATGCATACCGCGATTACTATTTGAAGTTGAAGCCGTATATTCGTGAATTGTTCTCACTTGTTCAGGATGGTCTCAAAGCTGGCAAACACTTTTTACTGGAACAGGCAATGGGAACATTTCTGGACACCGATTGGGGAACCTATCCATTCGTGACCGCGTCAACGACGATCCCATCCGCGGCGTCGGCGGGGCTGGGTATCCCGCCGCGCTATATTACAAATGTTGTCGCAGTAACGAAGGCGTATACAACGCGCGTCGGTGCAGGTCCTCTGCCCACAGAAATCCATGATATGGAAAGCAATGCCTACAGGAAATTTGCGGAAACCGCCGCCACGACCGGACGCACGCGCCGCGTGGGCTGGCTGGACCTGGAGATCATCAGGACCGCCGTGCAATTAAGCGGCGCAACCGAACTCTGTTTGACGAAGCTGGATGTGCTAAGTGGATTGAACGAAATTAAAGTTTGCACACGATATGAATTGAGCTGCGATCCCATTCGCTACGCAGATGTGGATGCCTATGGCTTGGAGGACGTGGAAACCGTTTATGAAACGCTCCCGGGCTGGGAGGAGGACCTCAGCAGGATACACTCATTTGAAGAATTGCCGGTCAACGCACAAGACTATGTGAAACGGATCGAACAGGCGGCAGGTGTTCCCGTGAAGTGGATTGGGGTGGGTCCGGAGAGAGAAGCGACGATCAGGAGATAATCCAGCAGATGATAAAGAACCAAGTCCCACCCACAAAGTAGGGACATTATCTATTTTATTCGATAGGGTTTTGGTAAAAAAAATCAGCACACATACCGATGGATCAAGTAATGTTCACTAC
>JAICQC010000575.1 GCA_025938055.1 Anaerolineales bacterium
CGTGCGCGAGGTAGACGACAAGCTCGTGGTGCTGGCGCGGCAGCTGAAGTGTCCCATCCTGACGAATGACTATAACCTGAACCGTGTCGCCGAGCTGCAGGGCGTGACCATCCTGAACATCAACGAGCTGGCGAACGCGGTCAAGTCGGTGGTGCTGCCGGGTGAGCACATGACCCTGAACATCTTCCAGGAAGGCAAGGAGTTCGGTCAGGGCGTGGGCTACATGGACGACGGCACGATGGTGGTGGTGGAGAACGGTCACGACTACATCGGCGAATACAAGGACGTGGTGGTCACCAAGGTCCTGCAGACCGCCGCCGGGCGCATGATCTTTGCGCGCGTGGAAGAAGATAACGGGAAAAGGAAAAAGTAGACAGGTAAACAAGTACACAGGTATACAGGGCACAAAGGATCCCGTTTATAAATCCTTCGTGTTCTTTCTGTTCTTGGTGGTGGAAAATGCTGCGCTTATACAACACTCTCACTCGTAAGAAAGAAGATTTTCAAACCCTGGAGCCGAACGTCGTCAAGATGTACGTCTGCGGCGTGACGGTGTACAACGACGCGCACGTGGGTCATGCCATGTCTGCGCTGGTGTTCGATATCATTCGCCGTTATCTCGAATATCGCGGCTATAGCGTGCGGCACGTGATGAACTACACCGACGTGGACGACAAGATCATCAACCGCGCCAACCAGCTTGGCGAAGATCCGCTCAGGCTCTCACAGCGTTACATCGAAGATTACACCAACGACCTCGACAACCTGAACGTGCTGCCGGCTACATCCAACCCGCAGGTCAGCAAGACCATGCCTCTCATCATCGAGTTCATCCAGGGGCTAATCGAAAAAGATTATGCCTACGCGGCGGACAACGGCGATGTGTATTTCCGTGTCACAAAGGATGACGACTACGGCAAACTTTCCGGGCGCAAGCTGGACGACATGCAGGCGGGCGCGCGCATCGAGGTGGGCGAAGCCAAGCAGCACCCCATGGACTTCGCGTTGTGGAAAGCCGCCAAGCCAGGCGAGATCTCCTGGGAAAGCCCGTGGGGCAAGGGACGCCCTGGCTGGCACATTGAGTGCTCGGCGATGAATCTTGCCGAACTCGGCGAACAGATCGATATCCACGGCGGCGGCAACGACCTGATCTTTCCGCACCACGAGAACGAGATCGCCCAGACCGAATCGTACACAGGCAAGCCGTTTGCGCGCTATTGGATCCACAACGGGATGCTGCAGCTCGGCGGTGAGAAGATGTCCAAGTCGCTGGGGAATATTGTCTCGATTAAGGATTTTCTCTCGAAGCGCGATGCAGATGTGATGCGGATGCTCGTCCTGAGCGGCAACTACCGCGCCCCACTGATCTTCAATGAAGAGACACAGGACGCCGCCGAGAAATCGCTCGAGCGGATCAAGTCCGCCTTCCGGCCGGCTCCCGCTTCGGCAAAGGGACTCGCCCCTGAAGCCACCTCGGCGCTCGCCAACCAGACTGAGACGACCCAGCAGTCTTTCACCGACGCCATGGACGACGACTTCAACACGCCGCTGGCACTTGCCGGGATATATGAACTGGTCAAGGCGATCAACACCGCACGTGACAATGACGCGACGAACGAGCAGCTTGAGCCTGCCCAGGCAACATTGCGCGAACTGACGGGCGTTCTTGGTTTGCGTTTACAGGAGAAACAGGGCTCCGGTGATGCGGATAAATTTATCGACCTGCTGGTGGAAGTGCGCAGCGAAGTGCGCAAACAGAAGTTGTGGTCAATGTCTGATCTAATACGGGATAAATTGAAAGAGTTAGGGGTAGTGATCGAAGATAGTAAAGAGGGTACAAAGTGGAGATGGAGTTAGCATCACGTAGGGTTCGGCAGCTGCTGCTGAACCCTACGTGATTATTCCTTTGAAGGCAGCACCAGCGGGATATCCAAAAAAGGATGATTGACCACCTTCACAGGGAGGCAATACGCGTCCTGGATGAGCTTGGCTTGCAAAACCTCTTTCGGTTTGCCAATAGCTTTGATACTGCCTGCAACGATCAGAGCAATGCTGTCTGCGTAATGGGCAGCGAGGTTCAGGTCGTGCAAGGCAACCAATACGGCAAGCTTATCTTTATGAGCAAGCTCATGAACCAACTCCAATAAACTCACTTGATATTGCAAATCCAGATGGGCAGTCGGTTCATCAAGCAAGAGGATCGGCGTGGATTGACACAGGGCACGCGCCAGTAAGACGCGCTGCTGTTCCCCGCCTGAAAGTTCGCCCACACGCCGCTCTGCAAACGGGAGGGCGCTGACGCGCGTC
>JAICQC010000024.1 GCA_025938055.1 Anaerolineales bacterium
ACTCCAAAACATCCTGGGGTACGCACCCAAAGAATGGCTGGCAGACCCAAACTTCTGGCAGACTCGTCTCCATCCAGAGGACCGGGCTGCCGTGCTCCAAAGCATGGAAGAGAGCACCCGCTCCGGCGAACCCATTGATGTGGAATATCGCATGTTGGCGCGCGATGGGAAGGTGGTCTGGTTTCAGGATCAGGCGGTGCTAGTGCGGGACGACCGTGGACAGCCGCAATACTGGCAGGGCTTGAAGATCGATATCACCAATCGTAAACAGGCAGAGGAGGAGATCCTGCGCCTGAACGCCGAGCTGGAGCGCAGGGTGGAAGAGCGCACCCAGGAGTTGGAACGTGCCCTGCGCGCCAAGGATGAGTTCCTGGCGAGCATGAGCCACGAGCTGCGCACGCCGCTCAATGCTATCCTGGGTCTCTCCGAAAGCCTTGCCGAGCACACTGCCGGGCCGCTCAATGAAAAGCAGCAGCGCTATGTGAAGACCATCTCGGAAAGCGGTAATCATCTCTTATCCCTCATCAACGACATCCTCGACCTGGCACGCATCGAAGCTGGTCAGATCGTCCTAAATATCAATGAGGTGGAGCTTAGGCAGGTCTGCCAGTCCAGCCTGCGCATGATCAGCGAACAGGCGCTCAGAAAGAGTCAGGAGGTATCGCTCGAGCTCGACGAAGAGATCGGTTCCATCTGGGCAGATGAACGCCGGCTGAAGCAGATCCTGGTGAACCTCTTGAGCAACGCCGTCAAGTTCACGCCCGGCGGCGGCAAGCTCGGGCTGCAGGTACGCGGCGACCCGCAGGAGAAGCAAGTGATGTTCACGGTCTGGGATAACGGGATCGGTATCGATGAGGCAGACCTGGCGCGGCTCTTCCAGCCGTTCGTGCAGGTGGATTCAAGCCTGGCGCGCGAAGCCGCCGGCACCGGGCTGGGGCTGGCGCTTGTAGCGCAGATGGTACGCCTGCACGGCGGCAGTGTGAGCGTGGAAAGCCGCCCGGATGAAGGCAGCCGCTTTACGGTCACGCTCCCCTGGGAACCGGCGTTGGCAACCGATATGGAACTGCGCATGAAGAGCACGGGCAAGTTCCGTGCCATCAAGCCAGGCGCACAGGACCGCCCAATCATCCTGCTCATCGAAGACACCTACGACGCCACCGTCATGGTTACCGATTATCTGCAAATGGCGGGGTATCAGGTGGTCTCGGCAAAGGATGCTGGGAGCGGCATCGAGCAGGCAAGGCGCGTCCGCCCGGATCTGATCCTAATGGACATCCAACTGCCAGGCATGGACGGCTTGGAAGCCACCCGCCGCCTGCGGGCAGACCCCGACTTTCGGACAACGCCCATCATCGCGCTAACGGCGCTGGCAATGCCCGGCGACCGGGAACGCTGTTTCGCAGCCGGCGTCACCGACTATGTGACCAAGCCGGTCGGTCTGAAGAAGCTCTCGCAGTTGATCGAGGAATATTTGCTGCACGGCGGCAGTAACACAGGGTTGTGATGGCTAGCAGGGAGGTCTCTGGTTGAGCACCAGCCAGTACATGCCAAGCTGCCACACAGAAGCGGCAAAGTGGTCGAAGTCCACAGGTTTGCGCAGATAGGAGTTTGCCCCGCCTCTGTAGCCCTCCACCAAGTCCTGCTCTTCGTTGGAGGAGGTGAGGATCACCACGGGGATGAGCTGTGTGCGCTTGTCCGCACGGATGCGGCGGAGCACTTCGAGTCCATTCATCTTCGGCAGGTTGAGGTCCAGGAGGATGAGCTGGGGCATCTCACGGGGGTCACGGTCTGCATAAGCATTCGTGCAAAATAGAAAGTCCAGTGCTTCGGCGCCATCGCGTGCCACAACCACCCGGTCCCCGATCTTGTGCCGCTTAAGCACGAGCAGGGTCATTGCCTCGTCGTCTTCGTCATCCTCCACCAGCAATATCATTGAGTTCGTCATAGGTTCCTTTTCCGGGTCTAGTGTATGGGTCGATGTGCCTAACGGTCGTGGAATATAAAGCAGCCTGGCGCGGCATGCCAGTGTACTTCGTCTCGACTTAATATGACAATCTTAGGCTTATTATGTATCTATCCCCCGTCGGGAAAGTATTTTGAGTTAAATTCTAATAACTCACGAGCGGCAGTTTTCTCAGCCACTTTTTCTCTGTCAGCTCCTTTAGTACAAAATCGGCTGCATCTGCTCGAGAGAGCTGCGTGCCTGACTCTTTGCTTACAAAACCGACCTGGTAGTTGCGTGTGTGCTCGCCATCCATCAAGCGTGGAAAACGCACTATTGTCCAATCCAGGTCTGAGTGCCGGATCACACTCACATTTTCGGCGGAATCCATCACTACTTCTTTTGCGATAAGGTTGAGCAGGAAACCGATGAAACGGTCTATAAACTTTGGCTGGTCTTCCGGCTGGCGCACGCCCGCGCCTGTCGTCGAAACCAGACGACGCACGCCATGCTTGTTCATCCCCGCCACAATATTTTTTGCGGAAGTTTCCATCATGTGCGGAACGGGCGGGCGAGCCGGACCCAGCGTGCTGATCACTGCATCCTGCCCCGCAATCGCTTTTTTGACGGAGTCAGCATCCATTGAGTCACCTTTGAACGCAGTCAGGTTCGGGTGTGTGACCGCGAACGTTTCAGGCGAACGCACAAACGCGGTGACGGTATGCCCCGCTTCCAATGCCTGCTCCACAACGCTCAACCCAACCCCGCGAGATGCCCCGAATACCACAATTTTCATTTCTTCCTCTTTATCGGTGTTCATCCGTGGTTAAGAATCGAATTCAAAACACTTTCTTCACCTGCGATAGCCCTATCATTTGCAGTCCGTTTTGCAGCCTGTCGCCCCTTAGAATTATCCTGCATGATTGTAGCCGCGCACTCCTGCGGCGCGCCTTTATGAGTGAGGTAATGGGGTGAAAGGATGTACGGAATGGCAGATAGAATAATTCTCTTAGTGGAAGATAACCCGGACGACGAGATGCTAACTTTGCGTGCACTAAAAAAGAATAATATCGGAAATGAAGTAATCGTCGTGCGCGATGGTACCGAGGCGCTGGCTTTCCTGTTTTGTACGGGCGCATATGCCAACCGTGACCCAAACCATTTGCCCGAGCTTATCCTCCTGGATCTACGATTACCAAGGGTGGACGGCATAGAAGTGTTGCGCCGTATCCGCGCAGACGAACGGATGACCTTGCTGCCTGTGGTGATCCTGACATCGTCAAATGCAGATCGGGACCTGGTCGATAGCTACAAATTTGGAGCCAATGCATACATTCATAAGCCTGTGCATTTTAATGAATTTATTGAGGCGATACGTGAACTGGGTCTGTATTTAGTGGTATTGAACGAGACAGTATAGCACCAAAAGTTGAGCAATTACCCTGGAAATATTGCACAGGCATCGTCTGAATATGTACTTTTCAACCCAGTCAGTTGGACTCACAGTCATGAAAAGCACAATCACAGACCGGCGCGGCGCAGCTTGTCATAGCAACCTGGAGTGCATATAATGAATCCAATAGTGCGCAGAGCGGGAAACATCCGGTGACAA
Organism: Anaerolineales bacterium; assembly: GCA_025938055.1. The sequence goes on from JAICQC010000024.1 coordinate 3,555, forward strand.
GGCATTATAGTATAGACCTTCCTTCAGGAGCATCAGGATTTATAATTAAGCCACTCCGAAGGAGAACCTGGATTGGCAAAGAGACAGACGCAGGAACGCTTACTGGAATACGAACAGGTGGTGGAAGCCGTCGATCGCATGATCGTCGTGATCGACCGGCAGTATCGCTACGTACTTGCGAACCAAGCATTCCTGAACTACCTCGGCTTGCCGCGCGAACAGGTTGTGGGGCATCTCGTCTCTGATGTCTGGGGAGAAGAGCTCTTCCTCGAGATCAAGGACCGGCTGGATAGGACGCTGTCTGGGGCAGTGCTCCGGTCTGAGCGCAGGGCAAGCTTCCCGCGGCGCGGAGAACGCGATATTGCGGTCTTTTATTTCCCGATCGAGGGCGTTGCCGGCATCGATCGGCTCGCCTGCATCGTCGAGGACGTGACCGAGCTGAAACAGGCGGAGCGCGAGCGCGAAAAACTCCTCGCAGCACTCCAGGCAAGCAACGACCAACTGCGCATCCTGGCAGACCGTCTGGTTGCCATGCAGGAAGAAGACCGCAGGCGCCTGGTGCAGGAAATCAATGATGAGATCAGCCAGTCGCTCACATCATTGATGGCGCAGCTGGACGACGTACGGAGTGCCTCACAGAACGTTGCCGAGTCAGGGGAGAGCGGTATAGCGCCGTTAACGCCCCGTGAGCAGGAAGTGCTGCAATTGCTTGTGCAGGGGCAGACCAACCGCGAGATCGCCGGAAGACTTGCTATCAGTGCCCGCACAGTGGAACGCTACCGTGCCTCCATCATGAACCGGCTGGGGCTTCGCAATAGCACGGAATTGATCATCTATGCGGTCACACACGGCTTTCATGCAGGGTAGGTTCTTAGCAATAGCAAATAAGTCAAAGAAAACAGAGGCTCATCATAGAGAAATAAAAAATCCGGAGCTCAAGAGCTCCGGATTTTTTTAGTTGGACACGTATACTCTAATTGCCGTTCCACTCATAATCATGCACAGTGGTCAGGTGCTGGAAGCCGTGCTTTGCAACGATCGGCTTGCTCATATGCCCAGCCTCCACGACAGCAAAGCGATAGCCGCGCTGGCGAATCTCTTTGAGCCGGGTCGCGAGCAGGCTGGTGTACAGTCCCTGCTTGCGATATTCCACGATGGTGGACCCGGCAAACAGCGTCGCGAAACTGCCGAGTGGGAAGTACGTCCATGCGATAGAGGCGGGCTGATCATTCACGTACGCCGCATACACACTCAGGTAGCCAGGTATCCTGAGATGCCCGCCGAGCCGGTCATTGACCCAGGTGTTGTGCCCACCCCAAACCTTGTCCAGGACGTAGATCACATCCTTGAGCCCGTCAACCGAGTCGATGCGCCGGATGTCTGCCTGACCGTTATGAAACGTCTCGGCGGGCGCGTGTTTCACATCCAGCACCATCACCGCGGCGGGGTCATCATCCTGTGCAAAACCATGACTGACAAGTTCATCCTTCAAATTCGGCAGCAGGTCGTGCTCATAGACCTTCCAGGTGAACGGCTGGTCGAGAGGGCGCAAATACTCCACTTCCCGGTGGATGACCTGATGAAGCTTGGATTCATTTGCGAACGTGAAGGACACCACGTTCATGCCGGGTGCTTGGCGAATGATGCGCACAACATCTTTTGTGATTTCCTTGCGTGCCTCCGGATACATGATCCGCAGCCGCAGGTCTTTGTCATAACGTACCAGTAAGTTTTTCTTGTTCATGGTGTTAACCTCATTTCATCCAATTGCAACTTAACACTTACCAATTCCTCATCACCAAGCTAATCAGCAGCCAGCGCCTCGGGTTCCTCTTTCTTTTCCTCGATGCCTACCGCCTCTGCCAGTCCATACTGTGTTTCCAATTCGTGCCTGAACTGCTGTGTATACAGGCGGTAGTAGTGCCCACCCAGCCGTAGAAGTTCGGCGTGTGTGCCCTGTTCGGCGATCCGCCCGTTCTCGATGACGAGAATTCGGTTTGCGCGCCGGATGGTCGACAGGCGATGGGCAATGACGAACGAGGTTCGTCCTTCCATCAGGGCTTCCATGCCGCGTTGGATGAGAGCTTCGGTCAACGTATCCACCGACGAGGTCGCTTCATCCATAATGAACAATTCCGGTCGAGCCAGTACCGCTCTTGCGAGGCTGATCAACTGCTTCTGTCCAACCGAAAGCAGGTTGCCACCTTCGCCTACGTTCTGGTCGTAACCCTTTTCGAGCGTGACGATGAAATCATGCGCGCCGGCGATCTTGGCCGATTCGATGATCTCCTCATCGCTGGCATCCAGCCGTCCATAGCGGATGTTGTCGCGCACACTGCCTGAGAATAGATGCGGCGTTTGGAGCACGATACCGATGCGGCTATGGATGGAGGCGAGCGCGTAATCCATGTAATCGCGCCCATTGATGCGGATGATCCCCTTGCGCGGCTCATAGAACCGGCACAGAAGATTCACGATCGTGGACTTGCCTCCGCCGGTGGGGCCGACGAGCGCGATCATCTCCCCAGGTTTGACCTTCAGCGAGAAGTCCGTCAGGACGGGCTTGCGGTCTTCGTAATAGAAATCCACGTGATCGAATTCGATCTCGCCCAGTAAGGTTTCGGCTTTGACAGCGTCAGGCCGGTCATGAACCTCAGGCGGGGTATCTATCAGCTTGAAGATCCGCTCCGCCGAAGCGATGGAGTGCTGCATCTCTGCGTAGACGCGGGCAAAGTCCTGGATGGGCCACATCATGAACGTGAGATACGAAACGAACGCCTGAATACCGCCGATAGTCATCACGCCCAGCGTGATCTGTGTACCGCCGTATCCAATAATGAGACCCATTGCCACTGCCGCGACGATCTGTACCGTGGGCAGGAAGAGAGCCGAGAGCCACGCTGCCCGGTAGGAGGCTTTGTACATCTGGGTCGTTAGACCCTGGAACTCTCTTGTATTCTCATCTTCACGCAGCAGCCCCTTGACCACACGTACACCCTGGAAGTTCTCATTGAATGCACCCGTGATCTTTGAGTTCGTACGGCGCGAAACGCGGTATTCCACCAGGATCCTCTTGCGGAACTGCACCGCGATGATCAGCATCACCGGGATGGCGACCGAGACGATCAACGCCAGCCTCCAGTTGATGATCGCCATGAAGATCAAGGATGTCGTGATGTTCATGATCGCCCAGGTGGTATCCACCACGCCCCAGGTCAGCAGCTCTGAGACGCGCCCGGTATCCGAGGTGACGCGGGCGATCAGGCGCCCGACGGCGTTCTGCGCGTAGTACGAGAGCGAGAGGTCCTGCAAATGGTTGAAGAGCATCTTGCGCAAGTCATACTGGACCCGCTCGCCAAGAACGCCAGCCAGATAGATAAAGGTGAAGACAAATCCAGCCTGCAGGATCTGAAAAGTGCCGTAGATCCATGCGATACGCGTCAGAGCGGCGCGATCCCTCAGGGTAATGCCCGTATCGACAATCTGCTTGTTAAGATATGTGAAATAGGCATCCAGCACTGAGGTCAGCAGGATAGTGATCATGAAGCCCAGCACCCATTTCCAGTGCGGCTTGAGCAACTGGATGATGCGCTTGAGCACGGGCGCTGTCAGTTGTGAAGTATGTTCTTCTTCTTCGAGTTCAATAATTTCCTGGGACATTTTTAAGTCTCCGTTACAAATACAAACGATGGTCGAGTAGCGGCGTCAAGCCTCTTATGGCGAGCACGCCACGTACTGAATCCTAAGCATCATGGTTGGATTCAGTACACCCTTGCGGACGCCCTGGTTACTCGACCAGCAGAGCGTTTCTAGTTGACTCTCGAAATTTCCATTTCGAGCTCTTCATCGATCCTCGTCTGGATGTCGTAAATCCGGCGGTACATGCCATCCATCTGAGAGATCAATTCCGCATGCGTTCCCATTTGAATGACTTCACCTTTATCCATTACCAGGATCAGGTCTGCGATCATCACGGACTGGATGCGGTGGGCAATGATGAATGTAGTGCGGTTCTCCATCAGTCCGTTGAGGGCATCGCGGATGGATGCTTCGGTCTCGGTATCAACAGAGGATGTCGAGTCATCCAGGATCAGGATGCGCGGGTTCTTCAGCAGGGTTCGTGCAATGGTCACACGCTGTTTCTGCCCGCCGGAGAGCGTCACGCCTTTTTCGCCAACCAGCGTGTTGTAGCCATCCGGAAAGCTCAGGATCACATCGTGAATGGCGGCAGCCCTGGCGGCGCGCTCTACTTCTTCCTGTGAAACATCGCGCCCAACTCCATAGGTGATATTCTCGCGGATCGAGCGACTGAACAGGAACGGTTCCTGCTCCACGATGCCGATCTGCTTGCGCAGATACGCACGAGAATAATCCTTGAGTTCCACGCCCTCGAGCAGGATGCGCCCGCCAGTGTATTCATGGAAGCGAGGCAGTAGGTTCACCAGCGAGGACTTTCCCGAGCCGGTCGAGCCGAGCAGAGCAACAGCCTGACCCGGCTTGACGGTAAACGAAACGTTCTTCAAGACGTCATCCTTGCCATCCGAATATATGAAGGAGACATTTTCAAAAACGATCTCGCCTCGCACCGGACCTTCAGGCTGAACCTTGCCGTCCAGGAGCGGCTCGCGCGCCTGCCTGACGACTTCCATCAAACGACCGTACGAGACCATCCCCGAGGACGCGTTGACGATGATGCGTCCCAGGTTGCGGATGGGCCAGATCAGCCAGACGACCAGCCCGACATAGGCAATGTACATGCCGACCGTGATCTCTCCATTGATCGCCATGGTCGCCGCATAGACGAACCCGAACAGCATCTGGAGTCCCAGCACAATATCGGAAAGCGGCCAAAACATGGAATGCATAAGGAGAAGGAACTTGCCCCTTATGTATTTGGTCCAGTTGTCTTTCTCGAACTTGCCTTTTTCGTATTCCTGGCGCCCGAACGCTTTCACCACACGGACACCTGTCAGGTTCTCCTGCAGGGTGGTCGATAAGACCGCTTCCTGTGCCTGATAATTTTCAAAAGCTTTGGTGACCCGCTTGAAGAACCAGACAGAGGCAAGCAGCATGAATGGGATGGCGATGACCGAGAGCAGTCCCAGCTTGACGTTCAGGTTCAGGATCGCGATGAAGTTGATCACGAACAGCAGGACGATCCGTCCGATGCCGATGCCCTGCTCGCTGAAGAAACGCCGCAGAGCATCCACGTCGGATGTCACGCGCTCGATCAGGTCACCAGTGGGGGTCGTCGCGTGATACGAAAAGCTCAGGCGCTGGATGTGGTCGAAGAGGAAGTCGCGCAAGCGGCGCGTAATGCCCTCGGCGGTGTAGGCGGCTAAACGTCCTGAAAGGAAAGAGAACGCGCCTTCGAAGGTCGCCAGTCCCACAAATCCCAACGCAATCCAAAGGAAGGTCTGCGTGAGACTGTTCCCGATATAGTTGCCCTGTGTCAGCACATCGTCGGCGAAGTAGCGCAGCAACAGATACGTGAATGTTTTTGCCAGCGCGGAGACAGCCAGCGCGGCGGTCGCGCCGAGATATGGCAGGCGATAATCCACCATCATCTTCCAGATCCCTCGCAGATGGTTCTTATCGATGACTTTGCGGAAATCAAATGTCAGGGTGGGCTCGAGTGTAGTCACGGTACTCTCTCCAAAAGGTTGATCAAACAGGTCAAATAAAACAAAAAGGCTGCGGCGGGTGCGCCACAGCCTAAAAGGACAGGGAGTAAAGACCTATCAATGGTCTACGGGCGCACTACGAGAAGGAATCATGCCAGCATCAGGGATGCTGAAGATAAGGGTCAGGCTAGAGATAAACATGCAGTGCGCTCCTTTCGTTGGAATTGCTTAACTTCTTTTAAGTAAAGCTGTTCGAGTTTACACCGACCCAGCCAAATATGTCAAGGCTTATCCGCGTGATTGCTTCGCTTATAATAGAAGTTCTTCCATTGCGAGCGGCGATGCTTTTCCGCCCGAAGCAATCTCCTGTAATTATGATTCAAATCTGGCAAATCACTCCAACACGGAACATCAAACTCAAGATTGACGCTGCTTCACTAGATGAGGTAACGCGCCAACTGCCCGCAGGGTATTACAGCACGTTCCGAACTTTTGAGGGAGCCAGGCGCGTCCTTGGACTCAGAGCGCATTTGCGACGTCTTTTCGAGCCGGTCTCTTCCCCCAACGTGGACGATTCTTTCCTGCGCCGGCAGTTGTCCGCGCTGCTGGAGCCTTATCGCCCCGGCGAGGCGCGCGTCCGTGCGATTGTGACAAAGGGTGGCGAAGCGTACATTGCCGTCCAGCCGCTCGAGCCGTTAGCACACGAAGTCTATCAAAAGGGCGTGCATGTGCAAACAATGCATCTCCAGCGACAGCATCCGCGGTTGAAGTCGACTACGTTTATCGGTCGCAGTGATCTGCAACGAAAGCAGATAGCGCAAGGGGGAATCTTCGAAGCGCTGCTGGTGAAGGATGGGAAAGTTCTGGAAGGAATGACCAGTAACTTCTTTTACATCCCTCGCGCAAAGCTTCGAGAGCGCGCTTCGACTTCACTCGTTGCAGCAGGCGCTACTCGCTCCGCTCAGCGTGAGGAAATCTTACGCACCGCCCGCGATGACATCCTACTCGGCATCACGCGCGAAACTGTCATTGACATTGCTCGGGAAAGGGGATTGGAGATAAAGTATGAACCCCTCGAGCGGGATCAGTTGTCGGCTTTGCAGGAAGCGTTCATCACATCCAGTTCACGTGGGATCGTGCCAGTTGTTAAGATTGACGAGTCGGTGGTGGGGCAGGGGAGTCCGGGTCCGGTTACAAAGGAATTAATGAGCGCCTATCAGACGTATATTGCTGAACATGCCGAGCGCATATAGCCTCAATCGGCTTCCACAGCTTTGGTCTCCAATCCTTCGACATGCATTGTTAGGTTATTGATCCACCTGCGCGACCGGTATCGGTGGATGCCTATGAACCATTTCGTAGCCTCTTCAGACATTGCGAAGAGATAAACGAAATAGACGGGAAGGTCAAGAATAAACGCGGCAAGATACGCCATCGGTACCCCGACGATCCAGATGATGATACCGTCCAAGAAAAGCGAAAAGCGTGTGTCGCCGCCAGCGCGCAGGATGCCGACCACCGTGGTCATATTATTAACACGGATCCACAGGAAAAATGTAACCACATTGATAATGTAGCCCGCGTTCTGAATCACTTCTGGTGAGACTTTGTAGAGCGACAGCACAGGAGCCTTTACCAATTGCAGAACCAGCCCTAGAAGAAGCCCGCCTATCATCCCGATCCCAAGCGAGCGCCCGGCATACAGATATGCCTCGTCTTCTTTTCCCGCGCCAATGCGGTTTCCGACAAGCACGGAGGTTGCATTGGAAACACCGATAAAGACTACGAAAGCCACCTGTTCGATGGTCGCAACGATGTTCATGGCAGCGTACGCCTGCGTTCCCATACGCCCATAAATGATGTTGTAGGTCGTAATGCCCAGGGACCAGAACAATTCGTTCAGGATCACGGGCAGCATGGGCTTGATCACCCTGCCAAAGAAAACTTTGTCAAAGCCTGTCAACTCGCGGAATGAGGCCGCGACCGGGGACCTGGTGGCGTAGATGACCGTGAGGAGAGTGATGCATTCGAGGAAGCGCGCGATCACGGCGGCAACGGCTACGCCCTGGATGCCCAGTTCGGGCAAGCCGAATCTCCCAAATATCAGCGAGTACGAAAGGAACGTGCTCACCAGCAGTGCACCCACACTGACGGTCGTCGGTAGTCTTACATTGCCTGTGGATCGCATTACCAGCGCGTAGCTGAACGTGACAGCGAAAAAGAGAAACGTCCATGAGAAGATACGGATATAACCGGTCCCCAACTCAATGACCACCGGGTCCCGCGAGTAAATGCTCAATATCTGGGCAGGCAATAGCTGCGCCAGTACAAAAAAGATCAGGCTGGCTGAGACCGCCATCATCAGGCACAACCCGAGGACACGGCGAAGGTTGGGAATATCGCGCTTGCCCCAGAACTGCGCGGTGAACATCGCCGCGCCGCTGATGATCCCGAAGTGGACGAGGTTTAACAGGAATGCAATCTGTCCGGCAAGTCCCACTGCCGCAACCGAGGCGTCGCCTTTCTGCCCAACGAAGATGATGCCAAGCATGTTCAAACCCGAAAACATCAACTGTTGAATGATGATGGGGATGGCGATCTTTCGAACGTTATCGAAGTAATCAGGGTCTTTATAGAATTCTATGATTCTGCGAAAAATGGACACAATTCCTCTGACGTGTCAATCAAGAGCTGTGATCTGGTTTTTCCCGTTATCCTTGGATTGCTTCGCTGCTCTTTCGACCGCCCGCAGCAGTTCGTCGAGGGTGGCGCCATTTGACGGGTACGTCGCAATGCCGATGGAGATCGTCACGGGGATTTTCCACACCTTTGACCTCGCTTCCACTTCCGAGCGGAGTCGTTCTGCAACGACGAAGGCATCCTGCCTGGCTGCAGCAGGGAGCAGCACCAGAAACTCGTCGCCAACCCGCCAGCGTGCGATAAAGTCACCGGGGCGCAGATGCTTCAGGAGCAATTCCGCCAGCTGCCGCAGCATCTGGTCTCCTGCTGAATAACTGATATCGTTGTAGAGCCGCAGGTTATCACCGTCAATGAACAGGATCGAGAATACATCCTGGTTCCGCTGCGACTGCTGCATGGCGCGCTTGAGCTCCCTCTCCGCGGCGATGCTGTTCGGCAGTTGTGTCACAGGGTCCAGGTAGGCGATCTGGTGTGTGGCGTCCAACCGGTTGGCAAAGGAAAGCAGGCGCTCCGTCAGCATGTTGATCACCCGCAGCTGGTAGTTGTTGATGGCAGAGGCATGCGCGTAACTCGTGGTCAGAAAGCCTCGCTCTCCGTACACTTTGGCGTCGAACAGCGCGTCGCTGATTGCGATCCACAGATCGGCAATCTCGAGCTTTTCATTCTGGAAGTGGATCAGGATGACGGAGGCGGGATTGGCAAGGTCGAATTGCCGGCTCTCGCGGTTAAGCCGCTCGTACACCGAACGGGCGATCCCGTCACAATCCACATTGCCATCTCCATCGAAGAAGATCAGAAATTCGTCGCCGCCGATCCGGTAGACGGGCATACCCGTATCCCTGAGGACGATGCCCACCCAGTGCAAGACCGCGTCGCCCTGCAAATGCCCGTGGGCACTGTTAAAAGCCATGAAATTGTTTAGATCGATGAGGAGCAGTGAGAATGCTGAGTCTGTATTTGAGGCGAGGCGCGCGGAGAACGTTTCCAGAAAGGATAAAAGATTGGCACAGCCTGTCAGGGTGTCCAGCCGCTCAACATGTTTGTCGTTGTTCATTGCGATCCTCTCACCGGGGTTGGAATTTTGCCTGTAGTTTTATCATATATTCAGCCCTGTGGAACAACTGCACCCAAAATCTCGTCCTCTGGCAATGAAGACTCAAAAATACTGGATGTTCTTCCTTACGATTTCGCTGGCAATTTTTGCCTGCAACTTTCCCGCTTCCACAGTATCTCCAGCCTCGCCTGTGCTGCCTCCAACAGCTCCCTTCCAGACTATGACGCCTCTGCCTCCCACGCCCACTCCTGTCATCGTGTATGAGCCGATCTTTGAGCCTGCAGCTTGCGCCTTTCCTGTACCGTCGAGATACAGCCCTGAATGCGGCTATTTGATTGTGCCGGAGAATCGCTCCCGCGTGAACAGCCCCTGGGTCCGCCTGCACGTGGCGGTCTTCCGCAACCGGCTCGGTCAGGCTGTGGCAGACCCGGTCGTGCATCTGGCGGGCGGACCGGGTTCCTCCTCGCTGGATGTTGCAGGCTATATGTTCAACCAGGGGCTGGACGCGATTCTTGATCAGCGCGACTTTATCCTGTTCGACCAGCGCGGCACAGGCTATTCGCAGCCGCGTCTGGATTGTCCCGAGCGAGCCTCGGTGACTGGTCAGCTGCTCGAAGGAGGTCTTATCTCACCGGGATCAGATGCGCTTATTGTGGATGCCTTCCGCCGCTGCCGGGACCGGCTGGTGGGGCAGGGGATCGATCTCTCCTCTTATCACACCACGGCGAGCGCGGCTGATTTGAACGATTTGAGACAGGTGCTTGGGTATGACAGGTTTAATCTATATGCCGTTTCGTACGGCACGCGCCTGGCGCTGACGTTGATGCGCGATCATCCCGAGGCGGTGCGAAGCGCGGTGCTCGATTCTGCGTATCCGCCACAGGTCAATCTGTATACGGCGCTGGCGCCAAATGCAGACCGCGCGTTCAATGTGTTCTTCAATCGCTGCGCGGCAGACCCGGCTTGTAACACGTCATATCCCGATCTTCGCAATTTCTTCTACCAACTGGTGGATCAATTGAATACATCCCCGATTCTGCTTACACTGAATATCGCCAACACACCGCGCACTGTGCGCCTGGATGGCAGCCTTTTGATCGATGTGCTGTTCGTAGGTCTATATAACCCGGCAGTGACCGTCTCCATGCCGCAGATGATCTACGATGTTTCACGAGGCGAGTATGGGATTCTGAGGAATCGACTCGCACTTTACTTCGACGCCTCCGGCGCGCTGGGGATGCAGATGTCGGTGCAATGTGCGGAAGAGATCCCGCTTAACGCACCTGAGGAGGCGTATGCTGCCGCACAGGGCGTTGCGCCACAGATCGCGGCGTTCTATCCGGCAAGCGTCCAGTCCTTGTTCGCCGTATGCCGTGAATGGTCTACTGTCGCGTCCGACCCGCGCGAGAACCTGCCAGTGCAGAGCGACGTACCCGCGCTGATCCTCGCCGGAGAGCATGATCCCATAACTCCTCCGGACTGGGGGCGGCTGACTGCACAGACCTTATCTCGTGCATACTTTTATGAATTGCCCGGGAATGGACATTGGGTGACGCGCTCGTCGCGCTGCGCGTTGTCCATGGCGCTGACGTTTTGGAACGACCCCAACACCGACCCGGGGTACGCCTGTCAGTAAAGCGACTGTTTCAAGTAGCGGTCAAAGAATTCAATCGTCCGTTGCATGGCAATGCTGAAGCTGTGGGAAATATTGTGATTATCGCCTTCATAGAGATACAATTCCACAGGTCGATTCGCCCGCACCATTTCATCGTGGAGCATTTGCGAGAATTGCCACGGGACGTCCGCATCCGCCGTGCCATGATGGATCTGGATCGGTCCGTTCAGGTCGCTTAGATAGCCGTTCGCTGAGATGGATCTCCAGAACTCCGGGTTTGTCTCCACGGAGCCATGTGCCTGTTCCAGAGAATACACCCATGACCCCGGTCCTGCACTCGTTTGCCTTGCGCCAGCATTCCAGCGCGTGAAGAGATCCGGGTAGCGCGCTACGACTCCCGCCCAGATCACGCCCGCTTTCACATCGCGTGTCACCACCATCGAACGCAGGGTGATATATCCGCCCATGGAATGTCCCCACATGCCGATCCGGTTCGGGTCTGCATCGTGATGACGCTTCACGGAGGCGACAGCGTTGAGCACGTCGATAGAGTAATTTGGTTGTGTATAAACGCCGCCCGCCTGACCCTCCGACCGATCATGCCCGCGATAATCGGAGCGGAAGACGATATAGCCACTCTTGGCGATCTCGTCCACGTAGGCAATGTATCGTTCGGTTGTGCGATACACATCCGGTGGGATATAGCCGTGGTTGAAGATGATAACGGGCCAGCCCGTGGGCGGTTTTTGTCCGTTGGGGATGGTCATCAGCGCGTAGATTTTGAGTCCATCCGAAAGGTAGGAAACATAATAACGGCTGTAATTCACCCCAGGGTCCAAAACAGCCTCGATCACAATGTCGCTGCCGGGATACTCGCGGGCGCGCATCGCATCGATCTGGAGCGGGTGCTCCGGCGCAGCCAAAGCAGCAGGCGCCTGAGCAGGAGGCTGCACCTGGAGGGCATTCCCCGTTTGGGGTGGACCAAATAAGGCGGGTCTGAGGGGGAGTGAGGCAGGGTTCGTGGTTTCGCAAGCGTTCGGGATCAATAAGGTAAATAGTAAAAACCAGGAATAGAAGTTTCTCTTCATCTTGATATTCTCTACAGTTGTTAAAGTAAGTCTTCTCCGTATGTTGCGCGTGGAGAAGGAAAGATTCAGCGTTTCAATAAACGCAAGCGCCAGTTCTTATTTTAGCACAGATGTTCTAATGAAGGGAGAATTTGATATTTATGTGGGACTATCCGTCCGATGACCGATTCTTCTCGAAGATCTCGTAATATCCCTTATCCAATTCTTCATCATCGATATGAGCATATCTCTGAGTAATCTGAATGTTTTCATGTCGGGCGAGCTTCTGTGCAAGTTTGAGATTACTAGAAGAGCGTAAGATGGTGGAAACAAAATAGTGGCGGAAGGAGTGGGGAGTAATGTGTCCTTCGGCGTTGCTACCTAATGCCTGCTGCACTCGTTCGGCAACAATATTGCGACCGGTTGTGGGCGTGATCGGTTTGATCTTTTTGCCAGTGCCTTTGTCATGCCGGGCAAAGAGGGGCAGGGCGGTGAGTTGCTTTCCAGATCCACCGTCGAGCTCGGCGCGGAGCGAAAGGTAATCTTTCAGAGCCCGCATGGAACGAGTCGTAAAGCGCACAACAGCTTGTTTGTCACCTTTACCGATGATGACAGCCCGTCCTTCATTCCAGTCGATGTCACCGCGGCGTAAGTTGCATGCCTCATGGACGCGCAGTCCAGTGTCCGCCAACGTGAGAATGAACGCCCGGTCCCGCATTGCGCGTAACCGTTCAGACTCAGATTCCGCCGGGAGGGAGGCGATATCAGACACAAAATCCAGAACACGCTCGATATCATTCGTGGGGAATTGCGGCAGACGGATGCCAGGCTTGCGAGTACGTTGTTCGATCAGCAGGTCCATGCGAGGCAGATTTATTTCGGCTAGCCGTTCAGCTGCCAGGAACTTGAAGAAGCGCGCGATGGCGCGTACGTAGAGCTGTTCGGTGGCTGGCGCGAAGGCTTTCAGATGCATCGCAAACCTGGAAATGTGATCTTCTGTGAGCACATCAGCAGGGGACGTCTCCGGATCGATTTTTGCTTTGACCAAAACTTTTTTGAATTCTTTCAAGGCTTTGGCATATGTAAGAGCAGTATTCTGACTGCGGGCGAGCTTTACAACATCAAGATATTCTGCGATCACAGATGCAACACTAAGGGATGCTTTTGATTCCATAGGCAAATCTTATGCGAAATCTGGCTTTCTGTCAATGTTTATGGTAATGTAACTTATCGAAAGCATTGTGATAGAAAAAGGCTTCTGTTAATTAGGTCCCTCCCCACTTGTATTTTTCACTCTAAAACCGGAATCACGCGTTCCCCACCTTTAATTTGAAAAAGGGATTGCTCTTGCCATTAAACTCCTGCAAGTATGCTGAAAAAAAGTTGCCTGACATCTCCCCCACCCCACCACAGAATTCCGATCTGTCAAGGCGTAGAGCACAGCAGCGGATCGTGAATCAAAAAAATTATGTGCTACTGTGATTAGCTGCATTTAGCCATTTTGGTATTAATCTAGCTCACTCAATACCACTACATAAAGACCGAGTTCGCGTATGGCTTTCATAAATTGTTTCAGGTCTACCGGTTTTCGTACATATGCGTGAGCGCCATATTTGAAACTAGCAATCATGTCTTGATCTGCGTTAGAAGACGTAAGGACAATTACGGTGAGTGAACTTGTTCTTTCATCTGTGTGGATTTGGCGCAAGACTTCCACACCATCCACTTTTGGTAATCTTAAATCCAGGAGGATCAGTTCGGGCATTTGGGTTGGGTCACGATCAGCATATGCACCCGTGCAAAACAGGAAATCCAACGCCGCAGCACCATCCCGTACGACAACGACCTCATTGGTAATATGATACTTCTTTAGTGCATGTAGCGTTAGCGTCTCATCGTCTGGATTATCTTCTATCAAAAGAATAATTTTATCTGTCATCCTTTACGTCCTTTCCACCAGTTAGCTGACCCATTGTAAAATCTTTGGTAGAGAGCGGGTTGGTCCTAGTTTAGGTCGACCAACTACCCTTATCCTCCTCTTCTATATGCGGATGAATCATGCCAGCGATCTTCCGGCTAAAATATCGTTTTCCACTATAGATTGAGCGGATAGCTTCTAATAACTCTTCAGCCATCTCATCCTTAAGAACATAACCGCGTGCGCCAGCCTGCAATGCACTCTGGATATACTCTTTATCAGGGTAAATGGAGAGAGCCAAGACGTGAGTGTGTGTACAACATTCACAAATTTGCTTTGTTGCCTCTATTCCACTCATAAAAGGCATGGAAATATCTATGATTACTACATCAGGTTGATATGAGCGTGCCTTCGCAATGGCTTCGATCCCATTTGAGGCAGTGGCAACAACTTCAATATCTGCTACTGCTTCGAGCAAATACTGTATCCCTGAGCGAATATAGGCATGGTCATCTACAAGAAGTACACTGATCATGTGCGCTCCAATTGTTACAGTCGTCTTTTAAACTCATCGGTAAGTATTCCCTCGTAATTCTTGGCTACGGTGATGAGTTTGGAAAGTTATTTTGCGAATAAGTATATAGTAATCGCCCTCTTGCCCAAAGTAGGGGAATCATCCATGCTAGACCGCGTTCAAGTCCAAGAAAGGTAAAAGGTAAATCGGCAAATTGGAGCACTTCAAATATAACAGGGTGATCTACACGCGACGACAGGCTGGCAGATCAGCAGGATCTGCCAGCCTGTCGTCAGGAAGATCGATTTACTTAAATTGTTTTCGGAACTGAGCCACTATGCCTTCCGTCAGCATGTGCGACATCTGAAGAATCTCGTCGTGAACCTTATCATAGGCGGCGACATCAGCGGACCAGTCTGCATTCAACCGAGCCGAGGCTTCTTCCAGCGTCAAATCCAAATGCGTACTCATCATGGACTGCATTTCCTCAAGTGACCAATGCTTAGGATTGGCGCTGTTCAAGAAAGCTCCAATCGCATTGGCATTATCGTACCAGCGCTTATTTGCATCCTCGAACTTGACTGTATCACCAGCTTTCGCAGCCGCGAGAAGATCAGCCGCAATCAGGATGTGGTCATTGAGCAGTGCGGTTAGTTGGTCCCCAGCCTCTTCACCGTAGAGGGGCTTTACCGCGTCTCCGATGTCAACCTGGTTTTGCAACAGACGTTGAGACGCGGCATCTGTATCAGGTAAATCACTGGTCACACTCATAATATAGATGCGAGTCCAGGTAACGTGGTCTTCCCAGAGTGCGTCCATCGCCAGGGTGAGTCCAATCTCTTGTTGGGAGGCTTTCTGTTTGGCAAATTCTTTCGGGAATTGCTTGATAATCCCGTCGGAAATCATATCAGCCATATGCAGGATCTCGTTGTGGACTTTATCGTATGCGGTGACATCACCAGCCCAGTCCTCATTCAAACGGGCAGTTGCTTCCTCCAGAGTGAGGTCTAAATGATCTTTCATCATCGTCTGCATCTCGCTCAAGGGCCAGTTGTCCGGGTTGGCGCTGCTCAGGAAAGCTGCAACTTCATCTGCATTGTCGTACCAGCGCTCATTTGCGTCCTCGAACTTGGCTGTATTGCCAGCCTTCGCAGCCGCGAGAAGATCGGCTGCGATCAGGATGTGGTCATTGAGCAGTGCGGTTAGTTGGTCCCCAGCCTCTTCACCATAGAAGGGTTTTACCGCGTTTCCAATATCTGTCTGGTTTTGTAACAAACGCTGGGCGGCGGCATCTGCTTCGGGCAGATCAGCCAAAACCGCAATGATATAAACGCGGGTCCAGGTAACGTGCTCCTCCCAGAGCCTGCGAACCGCCTGCTGGAAGACTAGCGGATCAATTTTCTTATTTTTGCTTACAGTCTGGTCAACGTCAGGAGCGGCTACATGAGGTGAAGACTCAGCAACGTTCAGCGTAGTTTCATGCGGGTCTATATCAGAATGAACTGGCTCGTTTACTTCCTGCACAGGAACTGGTGCTGTGCCGCAGGCAGTCAGCAATAGGGCGACAATCGCGGCGACAGCGAATGAAGCAAACACCTTTGATTGAAATAGTTTCATGGTTTATTTTCCTTTTGATTGCCGCGCCCTTGAGGGTAATGAACCTGTGTGGTACAACAAGGGTGCGGCCATGATGTTGAGAAGTCTCGGCTGTCACAGGCGCGGCGGTTGTTCAGAACTGCCGCGCCCTTAGTTTGAACGGGGACTACTTTTGATAACAATCACCTCCTTCAAAAAATTGTGTTTTCAAATGTCGCTTTATGCCTATTAGTATCAACAATGCAGATTATCTTACTAATCGAAAGCGCCTCCAGTTTACATGGAGGCGCTCATATTAAATGTTGAGGAGAATATATTCTCTTCGATTGCCATCTATTCTATGGAGAAGACGTGTTCTGAATTTCCAGCTCAAATGCCTGGCGTATATCATTAAACCCGGGTCGCCGGATAATGATCTCCAATTCCCACGGACCTGTCATCGGGAAGTAGCTGCCGCGCGCTGTATAGCGCAGATCACCGACTGAGGTGGCTTGGATCTGTTGAGTTCCCATATCCATTGCCATAGAAGTCAGGCGTAGCAAAACTTCAGGCGCAACTGCCGTGGCGCCTGGGCGTGTATCGCTGAATTCAACACCGATCTCGTTCTCGCCGCCTTGACCCGGCACAACTCGTAACAGGATATCTACGCCGTCCACGCTGGCCGTTTCAATAATCCCCTGTTCTTGGCGAGCCTGCAAGGCTTCAAAGGCTGGGGCTACGCCGGACAGAACGCCGACCGCCAGCAGGAGCAGTATGCCTAACGTTATCTCAATACGCACCGTGCGGACCAGTCCCTTCCGGGCAGTCTTTTGCGATTTCTGGAGCCGCGGAGATAAATAGAAAAGATTTACTGTACCAAGGGCAAATAGGAGAGCAAAAATTCCGGATTTGACGATCAGAGCCCATCC
>JAICQC010000486.1 GCA_025938055.1 Anaerolineales bacterium
CGCCTGGGTAGGAGTCATCGCCTCGAC
This sequence comes from Anaerolineales bacterium, assembly GCA_025938055.1. The sequence goes on from JAICQC010000486.1 coordinate 28, forward strand.
CTCGTAATTCTCCTCGTCCAGGCGCAGGTTGAACAACGCCTTGCGTCGGTAGTAGGGACTGGGCGATTTCAACCCCCTGAGATGGAATGCGATTTTCTCCTTCCATTCCTCATCGGTGGTGCGTGCGAGCCGGGGAGCGTTCGGGTTTGAAACGTTGGGCGTTTCATAAACACTAAGGCGTTCCTGTGCGAGCGCCTCCACCGCATCATCGTCCATCTTCTTGAAATCCTTCTCCATGGCAGAGGTACGAAGATTAACTAACAGGTCCTTCGGGTCTGCCCACGAACCGTGGGCAGTGGCATAGCGCATCCCTGAAAAATGGATCACCATATACTGGAGCCAGAGCGGATAGCGTTCGGGCTGTTTGATGAACCTCTGAACGATGTCTTCCAAAAGCTGTTCTTGATTCTTTTGCAGCAATGCGGTTTTGTACTCTTCGACCTTGCCACGCACAATGTCCTTGACCGTGACGGGCTGATCGGGAGTAAAGTTGACGAGGTATTCCTCCTCCGACATGTTCAGCACAGACTCAACGCCTTTGAGCTTGTCATCCAGCGCAGAGGCCTCTTTTTCAAGTTTCTCGATGTTCTGCTTAACCCCGAGGAGTTCCTTTTCCTTTGCCTGGATCATCTGTGCCATTTCTGCCGCGGACTTCTTGGCGTATTCCAGAGCGGCTTGATAGTCGCTGAGCTTTTCCATTTCTGTGTTAATGGCTGTCAACCCGGCATCCCGCAGCACATCCAACCGGGCTTGTTTTGTCTCTCGTTGCGCCCAGTCCGCCGGCATGTTACGCAGCTGGGTCTCGAGCGCGGTGGCTTCCTTTTGAAATGCGCGCTGCTGTTCCTGCAGCCTGTAGACATGGTTCTTGACCGTGATCAGCTTGACGGCATCGTCCTTGAGGGTGCGCAGCGCGACCGCCAGCTCGTTATGGACACGCTTGAGCGCCTCGACCAGAGCCTTGTCTGCCTGCGGGTATTGCTTGCGGATCTGATCGGAAATATCCTCGGTCGTGAAATATCCTGAAAAGGTCTCAGGTTTCGGCGGCTTCTTGAGTCGGGCGAGGGCGGCAGACATTTCGCTTTCTTTTGCCTCCAGCGGTTTGATGCGCGTTCGCAGTCCATCCAGCCGCGTGCGCACACCTTTGCTTCCTGTTTCTGCCGATTGCCTTGATTTATAAAACTCGAGCTTGCGTTTTTCGATCTTGTTATACGTGGATACGAACGAATATAACCGTCCCAGTTCCTCTTCGACAATTGCGAGGGTAATATTTTGAAGCTTTTTTAATTCCTTCGATTCGATGGGATGTTTGGGGTGCGCAGGATCCATGATGTTCAGCCGGCGTTGTCTGCGGGCAACCTCCTGCAGCAGATTTTTGCGGTGCTGTTCCCACAGGGAGACCTGCTGGGTGACAAAGTATTTCTCCTTGCGGACGTCTGCATATTTTGGCAAATATGACATTAACGTACGGTGCAGCTCCTTGACCTTTGCAAGCTCCGTTTCGTCCGAGAGCTTGTACTTCCCCATATACTGCGTGCGGACGTCCTCTTTTGTAAAATAGACATACAGGGTCTTGTAGGATTTATACGCGGTCACCAGTGCATTTTCCTGCGCCGCTTCATATGCCCTGACTTCGCGCTGGAGATCTTCGATCTTCTTATCCTTGTATTCCGCCCACAGATCGATCTCCTTGTAATAGACAAGGAAATCGCGCAGCTTCATTTCCCGCAGGGGATAAATGGTCTTCAACAGGACTTCATTCTGCCATTGGAAATACATTGGTTCAGCCATGTTCACTCCTTGGTATCCACAGAGAAAAGTGCTTTCAGCAGGCAGCGATGCAGACAGCCTGATTGTATACGATTCTTGATTCCGTGCGCAAATGACCCTGGACAATTGTCAATAAAGTATGGTCAGGATCACCTTAAACGGAAAGCCCCTGAGCAGATGATCTGTCAGGGGCATTTTGTCAACAACACTGGTGGTCAGGGCTCACTAAACCCGCTTGAAGTTTCCGTAGGGATAATTCTGAATTCCGCCGTGTCCGTGGGTATTGGAACAGGACTGTTAATCGGAACGGGCGTACTGGTTGGTATCGGTGTACTGGTTGGCGGCGGCGTGCTTGTGGGCATCGGTGTACTGGTAGGCGGTGGCGTGCTGGTTGGCAGCGGCGTATTCGTAGGTACATCGGTGGGTGTGTCGGTTGGCACGGTCGTCGCCGTAGAGGTACTTGTCGGCAGCGGTGTATGCGTCCGTGTTGGCAAGGGTGTATCGGTCGGGAGGTCGGTTGGCGTCCTGGACGGCATCAATGTGTTCGTCGGGATAGATGTGAAGGTCGCGCGCGGCTGGTCATCCCGAGGTTTTTCGGTCGGGTTATTTACAAATCCAGGAGGCTGGATCATGAACGCTTCGATCTCATCCACTGCCGCCCCGGGATTCTCGAAGGTGATTTTGACAAATCTTGCTATGACAGGCTTAAAACTCGCCTTGATCGTTTCCGGTCCGGAAATAATCCCATCGAAACCGACCTGCTCCGAGTTATAGACCTGGGTATATTCGGCGAAGTCATTATTGCTATTGCCGTCAGCATAAATATCATCAGAGGTAGCAACCGCAATGAAAAATTGCCCGGGGTCACCATCATTGAACTTGCCCAGGCGGTCCCTGCCAAACGTGATCGTGTTGATGCTCGTGACTTTGCCGAGGTCGATCTTGATCCAGCTGAAGGCGCTGTTGCTAACCCAGCTCGCTCCGGGACCGTAAAGACCGTCATTGGCGTAGGAAGCCTTATGGATCCTGCGATAGCCCGGGACCGTGTCTTTGGCGACCGCAGGACGCGCAGTTCCGTTCCCGGGGAACGTCAGGGTCTCGCTTTGATCCACCTCCTGCACCAGACATAGAGGCGGAAGGTAACCAGGCTTGCAGGTTACCTCTGCTGCCTCTCCTGTTTCCGTAGCGGCAGGCTGCAGTTGTGCCACATCACTCTGGGATGGATGGAGCAACTGGCCCACCTGCGCCCGATTGCCATAGAGCAGGGTTCCCACAAATGCGGCAAAAACAAACCCTGCCACCACCAGGGAAGCGCGCAGCGATCGTGCCCCTGGCGAAGCATATACTTTTGCATCAAACAGGCTTTGAACGGCTGAACGCAGGGCGTCCAGGATGCTTGTCCTACCATCGCGTACCTGAGTAAGGAAAGCTGCCCGCCTGGTATTCCACAGTTTCAGCGGATACTCAATTTCGATGGACTTCAAGCGCTGGAGGAACTGAAAAACTCTTCCATTTCCGGAGGGCGCTTCCTCCAGTATAACCACATGGTTATGCTTTTCGATCTGGGC
>JAICQC010000568.1 GCA_025938055.1 Anaerolineales bacterium
GGACCGGGGTTGAAATTGAAGACGCGCTTGGGATTGGACATGGAATGTACTCCTGTATTGGTAGTTAAATACACAAAAATGCCTGGCGCAACGAATTCGGATAAAATATTCATTAACTCATTATATCTTTTTCGCAGAGAAACCATCAAGAACAATTTAGACTTTGCCTCGTATGTGCTAAGCAAACTGTGCAGATGCCAGCGTTGTCACTTCGTTCCTCGCGATGAGGTTAAATTCATACAAGGATGTGTTCATGAAAATCATTCAGGATATTGGCATTCAAATCCCGCAGATCTACCTCCCAAAACAAGGCACAGACTTGTACAAGTGGGCTGTCATCGCCTGTGACCAGTTCACCTCCCAGCCTGAATATTGGCACAAGGTGAGACAGATCGTGAGCGACGCGCCATCCACATTCAAGCTGACCTTCCCCGAGGTCTATTTGGAACAACCGGGCAGCGAAGAGCGAATCCAAAATATTCAAGCCACCATGCGCAAGTATATGGAGCAAGGTATTCTCCAGCCACACGAGGGACTCGTCTATGTGGAGCGCACCGTGAGCGGAAAGACACGCAAGGGAATCATGCTGTGTCTTGATCTCGAAGAATACGATTACACCAGAGGTTCCTCCAGCCTGATCCGCGCAACCGAAGGGACGATCGTTGACCGGTTGCCGCCACGCATCAAAATCCGTGAAGGCGCAGCACTGGAGTTGCCCCATATCATCGTATTGATCGATGATCCCGATCATACAGTGATTGAACCCCTGACCGAAGCGAAAGCAAGACTTGAAAAGTTATATGACTTCGACCTGATGCTCGATAGCGGTCATCTCACTGGTTACGCGGTCAATGAGGATTTTGAGAACAAAGTCATCGAGGCGTTGCGCGGACTCGCCCAGCCAGATACCTTTGCCGCCAAATATGACATTGGCAGGGATCAGCCTGTATTGCTTTTTGCGATGGGCGATGGCAATCATTCGCTCGCCACAGCCAAAGCCATCTGGGAAAAGCGGAAGCCGCAGGTTGGCATGGATCATCCTTCGCGCTACGCGCTGGTCGAGATCGAAAACGTTCATGATGAAGGGTTGGAGTTTGAACCGATCCATCGTGTGCTGTTCGGTTTGAAGAGGGACCTCTTCGCTGAACTCGAAAAAACGTTCGGCGCGGACCTGACATACACCCCCGTAGCGAGCGCCGAGGAAATGGGCAAAGCAGCAGACTCCGCAGAAGGAGAGAAGCAGGCGATCGGCTTGATCGGAGGCGGAAAAGAGTTCGGCCTGCTTGAGATTGCCAACACCTCATCTAACTTGCCCGTCGGCACCATCCAATCCTTCCTCGATCAATTTCTCAAAGAAGGCGGAGCGGAGAAAATCGATTATGTCCACGGCGAGGATGTCACCGTTAAGCTTGGGAGCCAGCCGAGCAACGCCGGCTTTTACCTGCCCGGCATGAGCAAGTCTGACCTGTTCAAGACGGTCATCCTCGATGGCGCGCTGCCGCGTAAAACGTTCTCGATGGGGGAGGCGCACGAAAAACGCTTCTATATGGAAGCGAGAAAAATCTCGTAATCGTTCGTGACTGTCAATAAGCCACACCGACAATTTTTAATGCCTCTTCAAAATCAGTCGGATGTGGCGCGGAGAATTTCACTGTCTCATTTGTGGCTGGATGAATGAACAACAACGATTGTGCGTGCAGCATTGGGTGCGGAAGCCCGTAGATATCCCTCGCGCCATATAGCACATCTTCCACAAGCGGATGCCCCAACGCATAGGCATGGACGCGGATCTGATGCGTTCGTCCGGTCATGGGCTTCGCTTCCACCAAAGCCGACTCCTGATACCGTCTGATAACCCTGAAGCGCGTCTCAGACGGCTTGCCACGTTTATCATCCACCATCGTGCGATGCTTATGTCCCACGTTGGCGCGCAGCGGGTGTTTGGCGACTTTTTCCTCCCATTTCGGATTGCCTTCCACGATCGCGTGGTACGTCTTCTGCGCTTCACGGTTTTCGAACTGAATATTCAACGTGCGGTGAGTCACTGCATCACGTGCGAAGACCATCACGCCGCTGGTGATCTTGTCCAGGCGGTGGACGATAAATATCTTTCCGAATTGCTCCTCGAGGGATTTGACCAGATAGGGCGCGTCCTTCTCCCAGCCATCGGGCAGGACCGGAAGCCCTGCTGGTTTGTCGGCAATAATCAAGTGATCGTCTTCGTAAACGATTTTCATAATTTCGGCTCGACAATTTGTACCGAAGCTGATTTTGCCCTCCTAGCCAGTCTATTGTGTTTAAAACCTGTGCCAAAACACATGATTGCTCCACCTAGGAAAAACGGACTATATGCCAACACAGCTGTGATTAGAAACAGAGCAGAAAATGTATAGAACTCGGATGCAGATGTTCTGTATAAAAACCATTTTCTATAGAATATCTGACCTTCCACACCGGTCC
>JAICQC010000457.1 GCA_025938055.1 Anaerolineales bacterium
GACAATTACGATTTCGAAGGCAAGGGACTGGGTCGTGTTTTGATCGAGTTTGCGCTGAAAGATCCTGCGTTTGTCTTCGGGTTTATTGCCAACCATTTCCTTGCCGCGCAGATCCACGGCTTGCTGGCGCTGCCGCTCATCAAACCTTACAATGGCAGCTTCGAACCAGTCAACCTGTACTGGATGGACTGGAACGGATCGCTGGAATGGTATAACGTCCTGCTGATCGTCTTCTACCTGGCTGTGATCGCCCTGGGCCTCGGTTCGGCGTGGAAGCGCTGGCGCTGGATCGGCATACTGCCCCTCGCATTCAGTTTTGGCTATGCCCTCGCGACCGCTGTGGGACGCTTCTCTGGCTGGCGCTATGACCTGCCCGCGGACTGGGTCTGGTATTTTTATTTTGGGATCGGGTTTACCGAACTTGTGTTTCAGGCGGCTTTATTGTTTGGCGCGCAGGAAGAAAAAGTAGTTCCTGTTGAGCGAGGAGAGGAAGTATTCTCTACCCAAAGGGAAGCGAAGCGCGGATGGCAGGCACTGGCGTTATTCGCCTTACTTTTCGCTTTCCTTGGAGGACTGCCCTGGATGATCAAAAATATTGCCTCCCCGCGCTACACGGATCAGGCTCATGAAATGCTTCGGGAACAGATCGCCTCTGTCCCCGGCGCGCCTGAGGCAGGCATGATCGAAACCTTCACGACCCAACCCGAAGCGTTTGTTCAGAGAGGCAGAGTGATTTACCCGCGTTTCTTTTCCAGGGATGACGGTCTGGCATCTGCCAATCCCTGGCCCGCGTACGCCATCCGGGAATATCCGCGGGTTGGTTTCCTGCTGCTCAATCAAAGCAGTATTTCGGTGGTGTTACCGACCCGCAGACTCCCTGAATTCCCGCACGCGCAAGATGCCATCATTCTGGGATGCCAGCGTGAAGGCTATGTGGAAGCGCGTTGGATTGTCTTCCCCGAAACTGATTCGATTTACTCCAGCGAACGATTGACGGACTCCTGTTCTCCATGAAGATGAAACGCCTCGCATCCAAATTGTTAGCCTGGTACCATCTCAACAAGCGGACTCCGCCCTGGCGCGGGCACCCCTCTGCCTACGCAGTCTGGGTTTCGGAGATCATGCTCCAGCAGACGCGCGTCGAAACCGTGATCCCCTATTTTGAAATGTGGATGCGATTGTTCCCCGATGTCCATGCGCTGGCGACTGCCTCTGAGCAGGATGTGTTGAATGCCTGGGAAGGTCTTGGTTATTACAGCCGCGCCCGTAACCTGCACAAAGCGGCAAAGATTGTGGCGGATCAACACCATGGTGAAATCCCACGCGATCTGGATGAGCTACGCAAGCTGCCGGGCATTGGGCGCTATACGCTCGGCGCCATCGCTTCGATCGCGTTCGGTATGGACGTCTCTGCTCTGGATGGGAATATCAAGCGCGTGTACGCGCGCATCTTTGATATTGAGGCGCCAGTCGATACGCCGACAGGGGAAAGAATCCTGTGGCAGCTGGCAGATGAACACGTACCCAACGGACACGCTGGCGATTACAATCAGGCACTCATGGACCTGGGCGCGATGATCTGCGTCCCGAAGAATCCACGCTGCCTGATCTGCCCGGTAATGAAATTCTGTCTGGCGCGTCAGCACGGCACACAGAATCAGCGGCCTGTGAAGACGCTGAAGAGGGATGTGCCGCATTACATCCACGCCGCGGCCGTGATTGTCGAGCGCGGCAAAGTCCTGCTGGCGCAGCGCCCGTCGAGCGGACTGCTCGGAGGCATGTGGGAGTTCCCGAATGGGCGCGTTGACGGCGACTCCGCACAGGAGTTGCCGAAAGCGCTGAAAACGGGATACAAGCTTGGGCTTAGAGTGAAGCGAAGTCCAACCACCCAAAAGAAAGAATTACTGGGAATTGTTCAGCATGGCTACAGCCATTTCAGTGTCACTGTCCATGCGTTCGCATGTGAGCTGACTTCCAGGCCGAAGGGAACAAATCTGAAATGGGTTCCGTTGAAGAACCTGGAAGAATATCCAATGGGCAAGATCGACCGGCAGATCGCCAGAATGATCGCAAAATAAGTTTTCCTTGAGCAGGTATCAAATATCGCTTAGAATATAAAAAACGGATATTGGGATTATTATGTCTAACAATAGAAGATCTGTAGATCCAGCCATTATTGCGGCGTTGATCGGTGTGATGGGAACGCTTTGCGTCACGGTGATCTCGCTCTTTGCGAATCGACTCATACCGCAGCCTGAACCGACTGCACTGCCGACCTGGACGTTAACGGCAACCTCCACGGTCACCACCACACCGGTTCCGACCGATACGGTACCCGCTGGGGAGCCCACGTCTACAGCGGCGCCTGATACACCCACCCCCGAACCGACGTTTACGCCTGCGCCTCCAGCGATTGGCTCAGACTGGGCAAACGGCTGCATTAGCGTACTTTGGAGACCGTATCCAGATACCGTTCAAACCACCGCCACGAATGGTTGTCTTGCTCAGCCGCTTTATTTCCCTGAGCAAGTCAATCTTTTCTTTACAGAGAACGGTGGTTTGAAATTTTCCGTTAATCGTACTTTCGAGAGCCCGCAGGTCTTTGGGCTGTTTGCACCGATCCCGGCGAACGGAGTCGTCAGTATCGATGCCCTCCTGCGGCGCGCCCAGGAAGGCGAGATCTGGATGGGTGTTTTTGCCGAGCCAAATATTGCCTCCCAGGGGCTGGTGGCTGTCCTTCCGGCTGACAACAATCCGAGGGATAGAGACCTCATCCAAAGGCAAATGCCCGACCAAACCGAGCTCCATCACATGGAAGACTTTTCTGATGATCCCACGCAGGACCCGCCTCGCTATACGATTGTCTTTGAATTGGGCAATGGCGCGGTGAGAATCCAACCGCTGGGGGAGACCGAATTCACCCCTGTCCCTGTTGGCTCGGCGCAGCCATGGCTGTTTGTTGGATATCAGGTTGCCCCCGGCAACAACCGCATCGACGCGGAGTTCCTGAACCTTCTGGTCCAACCACAGTAAAAGCCCGTCAGCTTGGAACCTGAACCCACCCGTTATAAAACAGCCCGACCATTTCGGTCGGGCTGTCTGTTTAATTCTGATTGACTCTTTGTCCCTTGCTTAGGGTCACCAGCACCATGGGCCGGCGCTTGGTTTCTTCGAAGAGATAAGACCGGACGGCATTCACGATGTCCTTTTCGTTGTCCAAGCCGCCGCCGTTGACCACTTCCATGATCCGCTTGCGGACCTGGGGGATCATTTCTTCCGCATCTTCAGGAGAGACAAAACCGCGGGTGATGATCTCGGGGTCATGTAAGAGTCGTCCATCCAGGTGATCGACGCTGATGTCGATCAGGAAGATGCCGTTGCGGGCAAGCTTGCCGCGCTCACGCATGATGTCATAATCCACCTCACCGATGGACTGACCATCCACGAAGACGTAGCCGCCAGGGATGCGGTCACCCAGCTTGATCTTGCCGCCGGAGAGCTCAACCACCTGTCCGTTCTCGACCACGATCACGTTTTCTTCCGGGAGGCCCACTTCGACTGCCAGCGCACCATGTCGTTTCAATTGACGAAGCTCACCGTGGATCGGCATGAAGTGTTTTGGCTTTAC
>JAICQC010000133.1 GCA_025938055.1 Anaerolineales bacterium
AGACCCAACCAGGCTTGTTCCGTTTTCGATCATGCCACTCCCGGATTCGATCCTCATCGTCCCCAGTACCGCCAGCCGCCTGCCCAGATTGACCACCTGGATCGGCAGCGCGCCGGGTTGCCCCACAAAGAACGGATCGGGTGGGCGATAGAAACTGATATCCAGCGTTGGCAGACTGTACACCAGCAGGGTGATAACCTGTTCATCGTTGACGACTTCGCCTTTGTCGTTCAAATAGGAGAAAGTCACCTTCATTGGGTACGCGCCGGGGTTGGTAGATACATTGACAATCAGGTCCTGTCTGGCTTGTACTGCGCCTCTCTCGGGCAGGTCTCCCAGGGTCTGGACGTTCGAGGCGCCCACAGGCGCGAAGTTCGTGAACTCGCCGCCACCACCCGAAACTCCACCAGGCGCCTGCGGTGTGCCGTCCGTTGACCCGCCGCCGGACGAAGAGCCGCCGCCCACGATCATAGTCACGCGCTGCGCGCCGACGTTTCCGGTATTTTGTACCGTCATGGTAAGGGTAAACTGCTCACCTGGCTGCAGAGGATCCACACTGGTTGCATAGCTGGTGATGACAAGCTGCGAGCTCTTCACACCCGTTGGCGTGGCTGTTGCGGCACTGACGCCGCCACCGCCTATGCTTTCGATGTTCAACGTGAACTTCTCGGTATAGGCTGTACCACTTGCATCGTTGTAAGATAGATTCATCTCTACGCTTACGAAACCATAAACATAGTTCCCTACAACCATAGGCTGCTCAAGACTCACAGAGTTACCCGCCAGGAGATCACCGACTATTTCAACACCGCCATTTTTCGTGGGTAGATAATCTGTGGATGTAAATGTTGCTTGGACGTTAAATGCCTGAGCCTGCCCTTCATTTCTCAACTTCACAGTGAGCTTGAAGTCTTGGCCGTATTGAACAGGCTGAGGCTTTGTCCTATAGATTTCTACCCCAATCTGCGGGCGGACAACAGGTGCCGGAGCCGTGGTGGCGGTCGGAAGAGGATCTGCCGGTGGAGTAACATTTAGGGAGACTGAATCGCTCGCGACTACGCCAGCTGAAGACACTGTTATTATGTGAGATCCAACAGAAATGCCTGCAGGGACCGCCACCTGCAGTTGAGATGTACTAACAAAGAATGTGCCAGGTACCTCCGTCCCATCCAAGGAAATCCTGCTGCCACTATCAAACCCACTCCCATCCACTGTAATGATAGTAGCCACATCACTGAAGATAGTATCAGGTGTCACTGAAGTCACTGAAGCACCAGCTTGTGCATGGACAAGCGCGGGAAAAGGCATCATTATGAACACAAGCCAAAGTGATAACCATACAAGTCGAGGAAATCCGGGTTTCATTGTTCTCCCAATTTTAGTCACGACAGGATTCACGATGCCTGGGCGGATTCAAGTGCAGCGGACTGGTATTCGGTTTCGCTGACCTCGCGCCCATCCAGAAGAAAGATCTTGTGTGTTGCAAAGCGTGTCATGCGCGGGTCGTGGGTCACCACCAGCACTGTCCGCCCGGAAGCATGCAGGTCAGACAGTAACTGCATCACTACCGCGCCGCTGGAGGTGTCGAGGTTGCCAGTCGGTTCGTCCGCCAGGACAAGACTTGGGTTGTTTACAAGCGCGCGAGCGATCGCAACGCGCTGCTGCTGCCCACCGGAAAGCTCGGTGGGACGGTGTTCTGCCCGGTTGTCCAGCCCGACCTGGTTGAGCAGGCTGCGCGCCTTTTCACTGCGCTGGGCTGAGGTGATTCCCGCAAACTGCATTGGGAACGCTACGTTATCGAGTGCGGTCATGCTGGGGATGAGGTTGAACGACTGGAAGACGAAACCCACGGTGCGGCGGCGAAAGACCGCCAGCGCGTTCTCATCCATTTCATCCAGCCGGGCGCCATCCACAGAGATCTCACCGGAGGTGGCACGATCCAAACCGCCCAGCAAATAAAGCAGGGTGCTCTTTCCCGAACCGGAGGGTCCCATGACCACAGTAAACGTACGCGCCTCGATATCAAGGTCGAGACCATCCAGAGCGCGCACGGTCGTTCCGCCCATCTGGAAATGCTTTTTCAAGCCTCGGACACGTATGAACGGATTTGACATCTTAAAAGAACGGGCGCTGAACCGCCAACCCGCCAAAGCCTGAAGTCAGCGCGCCTAGCCCAGCCTGCGCGAGAAGCACGAGCAACATTACCACCACCACCCCGGTCACAGCTTTCCCGCGCGGCAATCCATCGGCAATCGCAAGACCGATCACCAGCAGGATCACATGCCAGATCAGGAAGATATCCAGCCGTGTCAGGATCTGTGATATAAAACCCGCAGCAGGAGCAAACCCCGAAAGCCCCGGGCTGACGATTGCATGGCCAGCCGAAAGCATGAACACGATCCGCAAAATATCGCGCACGGCGAACGGCAGACTCGCCCAGGCAACGATATTCAGCGCGCTTTGCATGGACCCGCGCCCTCCCAGCAACGTCGAGCCAAAATGCAGCAAGCCCGCCAGCAGCAGCCACCCCACCCACAAGCCTGTCAGCGATCCGATCATCGGCATGATGTACAGAAATACCGGTCCCTGCGTGGCTTGTTGTGCCTGCATGTAATTGTTCTGCATCTCAGGAGTCCAGAACTCCCAATCTGGCGGCAGGGGAATCGCGCCCATCATGACCGCGCGCGACTTCAAATAACCCGCCACGATCACAACCAGGATGGCGGTGAGACTCAGCACAAGCATGGGAGTCAGCCACGTGGCGCGCGACTCAGACGTCATTTCCTGGAATGCGCGCCGCGGGCGAAACAATATCGCCTGCGCACGCGGCAAATCGAAACGCCGCGGGGTCCGTTGATCAAGTGTTATGTCTGTCATAGGAATTACGAGTGCCGTATAAATTTCGCGGGATGTAAAGTGAGATCCTGAACTTCTTCCAAAATCCTGCCTTCCGTAAGGAGCAAGTAGCGCGAAGATTCTATCACTGATTTACGGTGCATTCATTAGACGCAAAACGGCGAGGATTGTTCCCAATCGGCAAGTCTTCGGTGTAGGGTATTGAAAAAGAGACTTCCCTGGGTGGAAGTCTTTGACTAACTCAGGGAACGGGAACCCATAAAAAATGACTCCCAACCTGGGAGTCATTCTGTCGGGGTGCCGAGATTTGAACTCGGGACCTCACGGACCCGAACCACTTTCAGAAATTTCGAACTGTAGACCTCATGGTTTGGTGATTTTTCATAGCCGTGAGGTCAAACTTTTTAGGGAGCCATGTGGACTACAATGAGCTCTAAACGATCCTTACTGTTTAGTGCAACTTGAAAAGTGAATTGCAAGTGTAAGGGAGGATAAGCCAAATTGGAGAACGGTATAATGCATTGCTGTTCTCGGGTAGACCTGTATTCACCATCGGGTGAACACAGGTATGCAAAGATCTGAAAACTCTCCAACAGTACTTGCGTCAGTTTACCGCAAGAAGGAGTACTGAGAATGTCCACCACACAAAGAGCGAGCGTTTCTGAATATGATGAATTCCGGGATTGGCCTGCGGAGGTATCGCCCCGTGAGGTCGGTAAGCGCCTCGCCGAGAACTTCCTGCCGCGTCCGTTCGAGCGGCCCGCCGGCTTCATCATCTATCCGGAAGTCTGTGCCTGGTATGGCGCGCTGACCTTCGCGCAGCTAACCGGCGATGATGACCTGCGAGACCGGCTAGTCCGCAAGTTCGATCCACTTCTGACCCCCGAGGGTTCGAAGCACATTTCTTCAGAGGCGCACGTTGATTTCCGGGTGTTCGGGGCGCTGCCGCTGGAGATCTACCTGCAGACGAAAGAGCCAACGTTCCTTGTTCTCGGCAAGAGCTTCGCGGACAGGCAGTGGGAGACCGTTACGCCGGACGGGATCCCCACCGAGGCGCGCTACTGGATCGATGACATGTATATGATCACGACCTTGCAAGCTCAGGCCCATCGCGCGACAGGCGATGAAAAGTACCTCGATCGCGCCGCCCTGACAATGGTCGCCTACCTCGAAAGGCTCCAGCAGCCGAATGGACTCTTCTTCCATGCCCCCGACTCACGCTATTACTGGGGTCGCGGTAACGGCTGGATGGCTGCCGGTACGGCGGAGCTACTGCGCGCGCTGCCGGAAGAGCATCCACACTGTGACCGCATCCTGGAAGGCTATCGGCGCATGATGGCGTCGCTGCTCAGGCAGCAAGGCGAGGATGGATTGTGGCGCCAGCTGATCGATCACCCTGAGTCCTGGCCGGAGACGTCGGGTACGGGCATGTTCACCTTCGCGATGATCACCGGGGTGAAGAATCGGTGGCTGGACAGCCAGACCTACGGCCCGGCGGCGCGCAAGGCATGGCTGGGACTCGTCAAGCACATCGACGAGGAAGCCAACGTACACGAAGTCTGCGCGGGTACCAACAAGGGCTTCTCCCTCGAATACTACCTCGAGCGGCCCCGCATTGTCGGCGACCTGCATGGCCAGGCACCAGTCCTCTGGAGCGCCTCGGCGCTGCTGCGCTGAAGCCAGCTCTGTGCGAACCGTTGGTTGTCTGTTGCTTAGGCTCGATCCGGTTTAGCTCTTTATGCACATGCCCGCTCAAATGTATGTGTTCCAGAGCCAATATCGTCCAACACAACGTAATTACCATCGACCACTCCGGTTTTCTCCACATCATCGATACACATGGTTGCATCTAATCGGTACAGTTTCGGCAGGCAGACGCGGGCATGCACGTTAACCGGCAGATCGAGTGTTAACCGAAATTGGGCCGCTCCCCTCTGCCAGCTCACCCGGACGTCGCCGCGCTCGGTGGGCAAGCGACCGCTGACGCTGGCCAGCTTTGACCCAAAGTCTAATGGCTTGATCTGGACCTTCTCGGCCTGCGGCGCCAGCAGTTTAACGCCGAGCATATATTGCTGGAGGCCGCACAAGCCGACGGCGCCCCAGCCATGAGATTGGCTCAGAACACCGCCCTTCCCCGCGTCCCAACTTTCCCAGGTACAGGTTGCACCCTGCGCAAGATTTCTGGCCCAGCCATCCCACTCCGGGTTCGTGTACAGGTCGAGCAGGTGTTCTCCTTGATCAGCTTCACCCAGCGCCCGGATCAACCAATAGACCATTAACATCCCTACACTCATTTGGCGCTCTTTGACTGTCGCCAGGACGCCCGCCTGCTTTTCTGGCGGCACCAACCCCAATGCCAATGGGAACATATTGGCGTGCTGCGAGATATGGGAGCTCTGTTTCCCGTCGGCGTACAGGCCATCCACGTAGAGTCCATTTGCGTTGACCAGTTTCGCATTGATCGATGTCTTGATCTCCTCTGCTAGAGCCTGATAAGCATCTCGATCCGCAGCATTGTCCAATTCGGCGGCAATGTTAGAGAGACACACGTAATCCAAATAAGCATAAGCGTTGATCACCGTGCGGGACTCGGTCGCCATGCCGTAACCAAAGCGCATGGAGGGCGGCCAGTCTACGATGCCATATTGATAAGCGCCCGATCCGCCGGTCAAGTTGTGGATCAGACCGGTCTCGGGCTGCTGATGCCGGCGCACATACTCGGCGATGCTTCTGAGCCTGGGGTAATTCTGGCGCAAAAAATCCAGATCTCCGGTCTGCAGGTAGTATTGCCACACCCACCATAGGTAAGCCTGCGTGAAATCGGGGATATCGCGCGCGCCATCGCCATTGGGATAGACGGCGTTCATCCGTCCTTGATCCGCCGGCGACGACCAGTAGTGATCCATCGATTGCAGGAATTCGACTAACGCCTTTCGCGTGGACAACCGTTCCCCATAGCCCGACATGGCTACCAGGCTCTCGTTCAGACTATCGACCAGAAAGCCACCCTTTTCGCGCGTCGGTGTGTCGATGAACGCTTCCTGGGCGCAGGGCTTCAGCGAATATTTCAAAAAATCCCAGACGCGGTTCAAGACCGGGTCGGATGACGTGAACGCCGAGCGATCATCGTCGAGTCCTAAATGCCTCTCGATAAAAACAAAGTTCTCCGTCGTGATGGGCAGCGGGGAATGCTCCACCTGAAAGTAGCGCATCCCCATGTACTCCAACGGCAAAAAAGTAAACTCGCCGCCATTCAAGACGGCCCCATAAGACAGATCGGTGTTCTGGCAGGTACGCGCCTCAACCATGCCATCCCCACCCAGGGTATAGCCGCCTCGCATCTCCACCAGGGCGCCCGGCGTCCCCCCGGAAAAGAGAATCTGCGGCCGGCCGGCATAAACTTTACCCAGGTCAATTACATACGTGCCGCGCCCTTGAGTCGTGATAGAGAAAGGCGCGACGGGACGTTCGATAATGCGGGTCAAATCCGGGGTGAGGGTGCCGAGCCAGGGCGAGGTTGGATGCGGCCCAATTTCCACAGCGGAATCCCAGGCTGAATCATCGTAGTTCGGCGCATTCCAATCGGAGGCCAACCGGGCGGCGTCGAGGACCTCGATGTAGCCTACCCCCTCGTCGTTGCGCGCCGGCGTCTCGGGCAGCCAGCCTTCGGCGCGGCGCTGCTTCCAATTGCCATTTGTTCCCACCAGTGTACGCCCGCCATCTGCATACTCGATGACGGCCTTCAGGATCAGCCCGCGCGCACTTTCGGGGCGCCCCTGCCCGGCGCCAAACCAGTGCGTAAGAACAGCAAATATATTTTTTTGTTTGGGGCGCAAATAAGTCGTGATGTTGTAGGCGTTATAGTATTGGTATTCAGGATAATGATAAGAGGGGCCTTGCCCTACCAATTGACCATTCAGATAAAGCACATACTTGTGGACGGCGCTGATGAAAAGAGTCGCGCGGTTGATGGGTTGATCCAACAAGCCAACGGTTTGACGGTAGTATGTGTAATCGTCAGGCTCGCTGATCTCGCGTCGGATCCACTGTGCGCCAGCCCAGTCTTCATTGGAGAGCAAACCGGTCACAAAATTAGCGGGATCCGAATACGAGCTGACGTTCCCAAACTTGTCCCAAACACGCACCTTCCAGAAATATGGAGTGTTGCTTCCGAGAGGTCGCCCGCCGTAAGGCACATGGCTTTGACGCCGGCCGGGGACAATATCGCTCTCCCACATGTCGCCGAGATCAGCCTGGAGCGCGGCAGCTGAGGCGGCCACCAGCAGTTGATAACCGGCCTGGATCTGGTCCGGAGCCGGATGATCGAGGTGCCAGCCAAAATATGGACTGTCCGGCGTCCCCACCGGATTTACGGCATCGTTGACCCGCAGGTTGTTGGGAGCATGAGGAAGCAGAGAAGTTGCCTTCATGTCATCTATTTTGGCTGGTAAGCAGACCACCAGCGCTAACTTTCTCGGAAAGTTTTGTGGGATTTATGCCGTAAAGTATTGCGCTTGCTCCGGCTGCCAACCGGCATATAGCGGATGCCCGGCCTGGATGGGTAGCTCGACCATCTGACGCGTGCGCGCCGAATGGTAGATAGCTGTGATCAATTCTACGGATGCCCGTGCATCAGCCAGTGTGACCGAAAAGGGCTGACCTGATTGCATAGCCTGGTAGTAGCGGTAAAACTGACCTGCATATCCCTCCGGTAATGGCTCAAAGCGCTCCAGGGCAGCAGAGATCTGTTCTTCCTTCTCCGGCGTGTCGCCGGTGAACGTCCAATCATCCCCGGTATTCGAGTATGGTTGCTGATTACTTTCCGCGGTCATATTGCTAAAACAAAAACGTTGCCGGCTGATTTGATGCACAGAGCCAGTTGTCACCGAGAGAGATGTCAGTGACCCATCCGCCATTTGCAGCGAAACCGAGACCGTGTCTTCGGTCTCGATTGGGTTGACCAGGGTAGCGATGTGGGCTCCCACGCTTTTCGCCGGTCCCAGGATGTAGTAAACGACATCGTGCGCATGGACGCTGAGCGTGACCAGTGCTCCACCCAGTTCCGTCTGCCATTTGCCACGCCATGGGATTGCGTAATAATCCGGTCCGCGCCGCCAGGCGGTCTCGCTCGTGGTCAGATACGCGCGGCCCGTCAGACCCTGATCTCGCAGCCACTTGAGCTTCTGCAAACCATGCCCAAAGCGATATTGAAAAATAGGCATGACTCTTTTTCGCGACTGGGTTTCGGCGGCGATGAGCTCGTCGACTTGTTGGAGCGATCCGGCGATGGGTTTCTCACAAATGACATACTTGCCAGCCTCCAAAACATCCAGCGTTTGTCGATAATGGAGATAGGATGGAGTGCAAAGATCGATCACGTCGACGTCTGCCATGCAATACAACTCGTCAATGGCTGTGGTCACATGAGGAATGTGGAACGTCTCAGCTATATCATGAGCCCGCGCCACGTCGATATCGCATATTGCGTACAGCTCAAACAGATCGGGCAGACTATTAAAAGCCGCGCTGTGAGCCCGGCCTTGCCCACCGCCTACAACCGCTATCTTGAGCTTTTCGGTCATTGTTGTAAATATCCTAATCGTGTGGCTTGGACTTCCGCCTGTAGCGCCAGCTCGGAAGCCAGGAAAACGTGCTCCTGCGTTACGGCCGTCTCGGTACGGTTGAGAATATCGGCGATCAACTGGCGTCCATAAGGCAGTTCCAGCCTGCTGCAATCGATATAACGCTCGCCTTTGTGATCAACCAGGAAGAGGTGATCCGCGCCGGGCCTCCCGGCGATATCGCAGTACTTACGCACCTCGATAAAGCCTTCTGTGCCCAGGATGGTCAAGCGTCCATCCCCCCAGCTGCTCAAACCGTCCGGGGTATACCAATCCACGCGGACATAGCCGGTAGCCCGGTTGCTGCGCAGGATCATTTCGCCGAAGTCTTCCAGTTCCTCGTATTCCGGATATTTGTAGTTGGCGACCTGCGCGGCCACCACTTCCGCCTGTGTCGAGCCGGTGAAGAAAAGAAACTGGTCTGCCTGATGGGAGGCAATGTCCGTGAGAATGCCCCCGTACTGGGTTTTCCGGAAGAACCACTCGGTGCGGCTGGGAAGATTGATGCGATGAGGTCCCAGGCCAACGGTCTGAACGACCCGGCCTATCGCGCCCGCCCGCACCAATTCTCCGGCTTTGACCGTCGCGGCGCTTTCGAATCGCTCACTGAAACAGACCGAATAGATGCGCCCCGTCTCGTGTTGCACCCGGCGAACCTCAGCCAGTTGAGATAGCGAAGTGAAACCGGGCTTATCACTCATATAGTCTTTGCCGTGTTGCATAACCTGAATTCCCAGGGGGACGCGCTCACACGGAATTCCGGCGCAAATGACCAGTTGAATCGTCTGGTCTTCTAAAATCTCGCGAGCCTCCCGGACCAGTTTCGCCTGTGGAAAGGCTTCCCTATACGGCGCAACCAGTTCTGGCTCCGGCGCATAAACGGAAACCAATTCTGCCCCAGCGCGCAACAGCAAGCGCGTCTGGCCGTAGATGTGGCCGTGGTTGAGGCCGATGGCAGAGAAACGCAGGGGTGGAAGACTCACGGTCACACGGTCTGCACTATCCCTTTAGACCGGTGGTGCTGATCCCTTGAACCAGGTAACGCTGGAAAAAGATGAAGATGGCAAACACCGGAATCAGCGACAGGGTAGCCATGGCAAAGATAGCGCCCCAGTTGGTCACAGCATTGGGATCCGACATAGCCCGCAACGCCAGGGAAACCGTATACAACTTTGGGTCGCTTAAGTAGATGAGAGGACCCTGGAATTCTTCCCATGTCCAATAGAACGAAAAGATGGAGGCAGTGATCAACGCCGGTTTGATCAGCGGCAGGATGATGCGAAAGAATATGCCGATCCGGCTGCATCCGTCGATTTCTGCTGCCTCGTCCAATTCGCGGGGAATGCCGCGAATGAACTGCATGATCATAAAAATGAAGAATGCCTGGCCACACAGGCGAGGAACCAGAAGTGGCAGGTAGGTATTGATCCAATCCAGTTTGTTGAACATGATGTACTGCGGAATCAATTGAACTTGAGAAGGCAGCATCAAGGTCAGGATCATGCACGTAAACCAAAAGCCCCGGCCCTTGAATGATACGCGAGCAAATCCATACGCAACGAGCGCCGAGGAGAAGACGGAAAAAAGCGTGGCTAAAGTGGCGTAGATCAAGGAATTCTTGAAAAAGACCCCAAAATTGACACCGCCGAACCCGTTCCAGCCGTCGGCGTAGTTCTCGAATGCCCACTCTTTTGGGATCAAGGATGTGACGTTCGTCCATATCTCGGACGGGCCTTTTAAAGAACTGGCAAACAACCATAGGAGAGGATAGATCATCACCAGGCAGGCCAGGCTCACCAGAATATGGTAGACCTTGCTACGCATCTGCTCTCTTTGCTTCTTGGTGAGTTGATGCTTCGGAATCGATTTAGTGATCTGCATGTGCTAATCCACCTTGTCCTCGTAAAATACCCATTGCGAGGAGAACCTAAAGTTAATGGCTGTGAAGATCGCAATGACCAGCAAGAGGACCCAGGCCATCGCCGAGCTGTACCCCATTTGAAAAACG
>JAICQC010000187.1 GCA_025938055.1 Anaerolineales bacterium
CCCATGCCGCGACCGCGCCCAGCACACTCAGGACTCTCAAGAGAGATGAACTGGTACCTGCATCCACGACGGATCGAATGATCAATGCAATCAGCCCCACGACCAACCCCAGGGCGATCGTGAAGCCAACAGCTCTGAACGCGACGCCCAATATGTCCCCCAGCAGGATCGTAAGTTCAGTGGGGTCGAAAAAGATCAGACTGGCGGCAGCCAATAAGCCCGTCAGGATCGCGGCGGAAATTCTCGAAGGCAAGACCGCCGCGATTGCAAACGCAAACGCGGGAAGGATGGCTAACAGGATCAACTGCGCGCCGTCATACCCGAGCGCGGAGCCGAGCAGCGCGAGTACCCCGCCAATACCGAATGCATCGAGGAAACGATTCTCCGTTGTCGATTCCATCAATAGTGCGGCAAGCCATCCAAAGGACAAGCCTGCCAGCAGGCTGAGGATCGCATCGGTTGGAGAACCGAATGCACCGAAGACCACAAACGGACCGACGCCAAACGCGGCAAGCAAGAATGCAAACGCAATGTTGCCTGATTTCGAATCGATCTTTGTCCCGCGTATCCTCATAAAAATAAGAGCTGCAACGAGGGTGATCAGAATCTGTAAAACGGACCCCAGCTGGTCGTTGTTGGGACCGAGCAGCCGCAGCAACAGTCCGGGGAAAGCCATCAGCGAGGCGGCGAACCATCCCGCATACACGGGCTTGAAGCGGATATCGGTTGTGAAACGCCATAGGGCAGTGATAATACCGCTCAGGAAGATTCCCTGCACAGCCGGCCCCATCAGCCCCGCCCACTCGAGATACGCCTGGCTGCCGGAGGCAATAGCAGTCTGTTCCGTCGTCCATAGGACCAGGTGGTAAATCAGCAGGCAGACCGGCATCAGCAGGGCAAGCAGCAAGAATAGGACCACCGTGCCAGCAGAACGATTTCGTGGTTCGGGCGAAGCGATTGGTATATCGGTATCAGTCATACAGTTCTATTATCTTTGAGGTACTCCAAAGTTCCTTCCTAGTCTGCGGCGGCTTCGACCATATCCGGTTTGTGCGGCTGTACCTTGAACAACCTGAACGCCCACTGTACAGACGGTCCGATCAGCAGCGCAAAGACGACCGTTCCGAACCCGAGCGGACCCCCCAATAACCATCCGATTAACACAACGAGGATCTCGATCGCCCCGCGTGCCACGCGGATGCTGACTCCCGTCGTGCGGTGGATTGCCAGCATCAAGCTATCACGCGGACCCGCCCCGGCATCCACGCCGATGTAGACTGCAGTGGCGATTCCCTGGATCAGGACACCCAGCAGGATCATTCCGCCCTGCAAAGCCAAATTATCGGTCGGCGTGGGAATCAGATCCAAAAACAAGTTCAGCCATGGACCGATGCTCAGAATATTGCCCAGCGTGCCCCAGCCCACCTGTTCGCGCATAAGGAGTGCGAGAATGAGCACAAAGAAGCCCATATATACGGTCATCGTACCGATCTTGATGCCCAGGATGTTTGCAAGCGCGACCTCCAGCACAACCCATGTGCCGGTGCCGAGGTTCGCGCGCACGCTCAACGCGATTGCGAGTCCATACAATAGAAAGCCCATTTGAATAACGATAAAATCTCTAATGAACGTATTCCAACGGATAGATTTAAGCATTTAATCTCCTTTATCGCGCTGAGCGGAGGGCAGCGATCTCCTGCCCGCAGTCGAAGCGCAGTTTGCAGGTAATGCACCCTTCGACTGCGCGACAGAAGTACACTGTCGTTCCGCTCAGGGCGAGATAATATCACCTATGATACACTCACGCCATGCCGCAGATTATCGAAACCCGCCGCGACAACTTCACCATCAGCACCGATCCTAATCGTCTCAACCACGACGCCATTGCCGAAATGCTCAAACATGCCTACTGGGCAAAGGGACGCTCCCGCGAGCGCCTCGACCGCGCTCTTGCCAACTCGCTTGTCTTCGGCATCTATGATGACGACAGGCAGATCGGTCTGGCGCGCGTTATCAGCGACTACGCGGTTTTTGCCTATCTGTGCGACGTGTTTATCCATGAGGACTACCGCGCGCATGGTCTCGGCAAATGGCTGATGGAGACCATTCATAAGCATCCCGACCTGCAAGGCTTGCGCCGCTGGACCCTGGTCACGCGCGATGCCCACGGGCTCTACCGTCAGTTTGGCTGGGGACCACTCGACAACCCGGAAAACTGGATGGAAATGCTGGTCCGCAATCCCGGCGAGGAACCCCGCTGATGCCCTCGATTCGACTGAAGCCAGGGCGTGAAAAGTCGTTATACCGTCGCCATCCATGGATCTTTTCCGGCGCGATCCAGATCGTGGAGGGAAAGCCAAGCCCCGGTGCGACCGTGGACGTGCTCTCGTCCAAAGGAGAATTCCTCGCCTGCGCCGCCTACTCGCCTGCCTCTCAGATCCGAGCGCGCGCCTGGACGTTCGAGGAGGAGCCCATCGACCGCGAATTCTTCCGCAACCGGATTCGCTCGGCGATCGATGCTCGACATTCGCTGCTTGACCCGGGCGCCACCGACTCGCTGCGATTGGTCTATGCCGAATCGGATTCCATCCCGGGCTTGATCGTTGACCGGTATAAAGATACGCTGGTGATGCAGTGTCTCACCGCAGGTTCTGAATTCTGGAAGGAGACACTTGCCGATCTCTTACTTGAAGAAACGGAACTTTCCACGATTTATGAACGCTCGGATGCCGATGTCCGCGAACTGGAAGGGCTTGAGCCCAAAACAGGACTCTTGCGCGGTACTCTTTCTTCTTTGGTCTTTCCGATCACCGAACACAACCTGAAATTCAACATAAACCTCCAGAGCGGACACAAAACAGGCTCTTACCTCGACCAGCGCGCGAATCGTCTGCGCGTGCGCGAGCTTGCAAAAGACAAAGACGTGCTGGACTGCTTCTGCTACACCGGCGGCTTCACTGTCAATGCCCTTGCTGGCGGAGCAAAATCTGTCACTGCAATCGACTCCTCAGGAGATGCGCTCAAACTTGCAGGAGAGAATATCGCTTTAAATGACCTGCCTGCTGAAAGAGCAAACCTGATCGAAGGCGATGTCTTCCAGCTTCTGCGCCGGTTCCGGGACGAGGGGCACTCGTTCGATACGATCATTCTCGACCCACCGAAGTTCGCTCCCACTGCCGCGCAAGCCGAACGAGCCGCACGCGGATACAAGGATATCAATCTGCTGGCATTCAAACTGCTGCGTCCCGCCGGAATGCTGGTCACCTTCTCCTGCTCTGGCGGAGTCGATGCGGATCTATTCCAAAAGATCGTCGCGGGCGCAGCCCTGGATGCCCGCGTCGAGGCGCAGATCGTCGAGCGCCTGTCACAGGGGCCGGACCATCCCGTCTCCCTGCACTTTCCCGAAGGAGCCTATCTCAAAGGATTGGTTTGTTACAAGCCGGGATAGTGCCGTGTTCTTGATATAATGCCTTCGATGTCAGACACGCGTACGAATGAAAAGTGGTTGCACGATTTGAACACAAGCGGGGAAATGCAGGACGCCGCCCTAACAGACCTGCGGGATCTTTTATTGCGCGCCACGCTGTATTTTTTTAACCGGAATCAAAGCGATATTGCGGGAATGGACCGCCACCAGATCTTGCAATGCGCAGAGGATTGCGCGCAGGAAGCCCTGATGGCGGTCATGAACCATCTTTCTGATTTCCGGGGCGAGAGCAATTTCACCACCTGGGTATACAAATTTGCTATAAACATTTCCCTGATGACCACGCGCCGGGAGCGCTGGAAGGGAAAGTCCCTGAATCAGTTGACCTCCTTCGACAACCATACGCTGATCGAACGGTCGCTGCAGGACAGGTCATCCGGTGGGCTTCCTGATCAATCTGCCATCCAGAGCGAGGTCAGCGATACGATCCGGGCAGTGATCGAACACGAGCTCACCGATAGACAGCGCGACGTGTTCATTATGATGGTCTTCAACGAGGTTCCTATGGATGAAGTTGTGCTGCGGTTGGGCACAAATCGAAATGCCATTTATAAGATGCTGCACGATGCGCGCCACAAGCTGAAGCGCAGATTGCAGGCACATGGCTTTGAAATCGGCGAGATTCTTGCACTTTTCATGGAACAAAGGTAAGACTCCGGCAGGTTTTTGCAACAAATGATTGAGGAGCATTGATGAAACATCATCGCTTTGCGAAATGGTTACGAAATATCTACGAGACCCAAGAGGAGGAGATTTCCTGTACGGAGTGTTTTGATCTTGTATCCGGCTTCGTGGAGCTGGAGGCGGCTGGTCAGGACGCTGCAGCCCGGATGCCCCAGCTAAAGCAGCACCTGGAGCAGTGCCCCGCCTGCCGTGATGAATACGAGACCCTGCGGGATCTGCGGCGGCTCGAGGACGAAGGTGGGCTGCCTTCTGTGGATGACCTGCGGAATTCGCTTCCATAGCTTTATCTGCCGCGTACCTAAAACCAGCGCCTCCATTTCCTGGAGGCGCTGGTTTTTGTTTGGTAAGAGTGGTCACTTATCTGCAACTAATAAACAGGAAAAAGATTCATTGGCTGTGCAACCTGACCTATGATGGAAGGAGGTCAACAGCAAAGATATTTTGTTATCTAAAGATAATGGGGGAGGGTGCCCGCTCACTTTCCCAGACATGCATCTCTGGGCTCCCTATTGACCTGGTGTGCTATTTTCTTGCCGCTTGTCCCGCTAATCCGTTGACTTTTATATGAATTTGCAGGTTGAAGTTCATATATGAGGTTAAGTAAATGACGCGGCACTCTGTAGGGTGAATTAAGGAGAGCGAATGTATAACCAGAAAATGGTCTACAAAGTGTTGATCCGTTCGGGAGTCCTTCTCCTGATCGTGGTCTTGTTTGGTGCAGCCGTTATGCAGGCGAATGCCAGCCAGTCCCCGGACTTGATCGCCGAAGGCAAACAGATCTTTCGCTTTGACACCTTCGGGGATGAGGATTTCTGGGGTGGTCAGCTCAGGCTGCACGATGCCATCCAGGGGGAGCAGTTCGGCGGCGTGGGTCCCGGCGTAAGCCCCGCGACGGCTCTGGCAGTAGGCCTAAAGGTCGATGTGGAGGCCTTGCCGAAGCCCTTGCAAAATCAGTTACGGAAAGGGCAGGTCGATCTGAATGACCCTGCCGTAACGCTGGCGCTGCTCAAACTGAACGCTGTTGTCGGCGTCACCGGATTCTTTAATGACAAGGGAAGCCTCGATTCAATTGGTATTCAGTGTGCGTTATGCCATTCTACTGTTGATGATTCTTTCGCGCCCGGAATCGGCAGGCGTCTGGACGGTTGGGCAAACCGCGACTTGAATGTGGGCGCGATCACTGCTCTCTCACCAGACCTGAGTCCATTCGAGACCCTGCTGGGCGTTGACCGCGATACTGTTGTGACCGTGCTGAACAGTTGGGGACCGGGAAAGTTCGATGCCGAGCTGGTTTTGGACGGCAAGGCATTTAACCCTGAGCAGATCACGAACGGCGTTGTTACTGGCACGAACGTTCCCGGCGCGACGCTGATCCCGCCAGCGTTCGGTCTGGCAGGAGTCAACCTGCACACATGGACAGGCTGGGGTTCGGTTCCCTACTGGAATGCCTTCGTTGCCAATCTCGAGATGCATGGCAAGGGAAATTTCTATGATCCGCGGCTCAACAACGCCGACCAATTCCCGATCGCGGCTGCGAACGGGTTCGGGAATATCCAGAATCCCACCGATCTGATCACGTCGAAGCTGCCTGCCCTGCATGCATACCAGCTTTCTCTGCTGGCACCTCTGCCTCCGGAGGATAGTTTCAATCCGCGGGCTGCAGCGCGCGGGCAAAAACTATTCGAAGGCGAAGCCCAATGTTCGACCTGTCATGTTCCCCCGCTTTTCACAGAACCGGGATGGGGCTTACACACACCCGCCGAGATGGGAATCGATTCCTTCCAGGCAGACCGCTCACCCGACCTCATGTATCGCACGGCTCCTCTGAAGGGATTGTGGACGCATATGAAGGGTGGCTTCTATCACGATGGTCGCTTCGCAACCCTGCTGGACGTTGTGAATCATTACGACACATTGCTGGGTCTGCAACTGAGCGACCGTGAAAAATCTGATCTCGTCGAATATCTGAAGTCACTGGGCGATGCTCCCATTACTTCAGGAGATCGCGATTGAAAGCGTTCACATATGCTCTGTTTTTAGCCAAGGAGACACAAATGAATAACAACCGTAAGAAAGTTTTTCGTTTCAGCGTTGTTTCATTGCTGTTGATTGTCAGTCTGCTGACTGCCGTAGTCCCTGTGACAACGGCACAAGCCAAAGCCAAGATGGATAGGCAGGCCTTTCACGATGCCATGCGCAAACTCTGGGAAGATCATATCACCTGGACGCGGCTCGTCATCATCGGCACGTTCGAGGATTTACCTGATCTAGATCCAACCGTTCAACGATTGTTGCAAAACCAGGTTGAGATTGGCGATGCGATCAAGCCATTTTATGGTGAGGCAGCCGGGGAACAACTGACAGCATTGCTCACAGATCACATTCTGATCGCCGCAGAAATCCTCCAGGCTGCAAAGAATGGAGATACGGTGGCACTGGAAGACGCCTCGGAGCGCTGGTATGCGAACGCGGATGACATCGCAGAATTCCTCAATGCAGCTAATCCTAAGAGCTGGCCGCTCGAAGAGATGAGGTCTATGATGCGAGAACATCTTGATCTGACGCTTGAAGAGGCCGTAACCTACTTGAATGGTGATTATGAGGCCTCCATCGCTGCTTACGATGAAGTACATCTTCAAGCATTGGAAATGGCTGACATGCTCAGTGATGGCATTATCAAGCAGTTTCCAAATAAGTTTAAAGGCCGTTGAGATGAGGATCAATGATCTTGCAGCCAAGACGTAGATAGCCTTGAGGATGAGTAGGAGCTTTTGTCATAAGATTGACGCAATCTGATCGCTCAATATTGTTTCTTTTAGGCCGTCAGCGCTTCCACGTTTGGGCGTGGAAGCGCTTTTGTTTTCGTAAGAAAGCGTTGCTGCATGCAACTAATAGGCAGAATGTTCCCAGAGGGACCACGATGCTTTTTGATGAAGTGGCGCGGTCATTATGCCGAAGACGTGTCCTGCGCTCTGAAATCTTCTCAGCTTGCGGGCTGATGCACAATCAGATCAGCTATTCTCTGAATCTGTATCGCAAAACGCCGGCACTATCTTTTCGTTCTATTCTGTAGGACGAGTTGACCTCAACATACTGATGCGGTTGCACAGGTAAGGCATTGTTATTCATTGCATCTATTAAGGTATCATGTCACTGTGCACTCAGGCTGGCTCCTTACCAATGTTTTCGCAGGCAACTACTGTCTAATCATCCCAGGCTCTCTGGCATGACCATTCAAGGAGGAAGAAATGAAAGTCTACAAATACTTAATTATCGGCGGCGGTCTGGCAGGGGATGGAGCAACGAGGGGGATTCGTGAAGTCGATGCAGATGGCTCGATCGGCATGATCAGCGTGGAACCCGATCCACCGTACATGCGTCCGAATCTCTCCAAGGGATTGTGGAAGGGACGCCCGGTGGAGAAGATCTGGCGCAAGACGGAGGAACGCGCTGACCTTTATCTCAACCGCAAAGTGACCCAGCTCGACCCATCCAGGAAATTTGTCCGTGATGATCAAGGGGACGAGTATACCTACGACAAGCTTCTGCTCGCGACTGGCGGCACTCCCAATCATTTGCCATTCGGAGATGGCAACGTCATTTATTACCGCAATTTTCAGGACTATCAACATCTGCGCGCCCTGACCGAGAATGGAGAGCGCTTCGTTGTGATCGGCGGCAGTTTCATCGGCTCGGAGCTCGCTGCGGCGCTGACAATCGTCGGCAAGAAGGTGACGATGATCTTCCCTGAAGATGGGATCAGCGAGAACATCTTTCCCAGGGATCTCTCGCACTTCATTAACGATTATTACCGCAAAAAAGGCGTGGAACTCGTGACCGGCGAATCGGCAGCCAGCATCCAAAAAGAGGGAGACCGCATCACGGTCCGCACAGGGAGCGGGCGCGCCTTCGAAGCCGACGGTGTGGTGGCGGGAATCGGGATTCGCCCCAACCTTGACCTGGCGAAGGAAGCTGGGCTGAAAGTGGATAATGGAATCATCGTGAATGAACGACTGGAAACATCCGTGCCTGATATTTACGCGGCGGGCGATGCAGCAAACTTCTTCCATGCCGCGCTCGAAAAACGGACGCGCGTGGAGCATGAAGACAATGCCGTCCAGATGGGCAAGGTCGCCGGGCGCAACATGGCAGGCGGGAGCGAGGCGTATACCCATGCCCCGATGTTCTATTCTGATCTGTTCGATCTTGGTTATGAAGCCGTTGGAGATATGAGCAGCAAATTGAAGACTGTGGAAGACTGGCAGGAGGAGCCTTTCAAAAAAGGTGTGGTCTATTATATGGATGACGGCCGCGTGCGCGGGGTTTTGTTATGGAACGTCTGGGAAAAAGTGGACGATGCGCGCGCGCTGATCAAAGAAGAAGGTCCGTTTGAAGCGAAGGATTTGAAGGGAAGGATCACAGGCTAAAAATATCATGCAAGCGGCTGGCGGAAATTTACGCCGGTGATCTCGTCGTGGAGCTGCACCACATCATCGAGGTGGTGTCGCGCGCCAACCTGCTCGATGAACCTGCAAACGTTAAAGTTCCGGCTCTCTCTTTCATAGTCCGCCAGCCATTGGGTAAGTTCGGC
>JAICQC010000058.1 GCA_025938055.1 Anaerolineales bacterium
AATCAGCAGTATAATCGTGCCTGTTGTGGAGGCAGAATGCACGAGCCGGTGCTAGTGCTCAACGCTAATTTCGAACCAATCAATGTTTGTACCACACGGAGAGCAGTTGGCTTGCTCCTGGCGGGCAAAGCCGACATGGTCGTCAATGGGCGTGGACACATTCGAACGGTGAAACAATTGCTGCCACGTCCTTCAGTCATCCGGCTGGAGAACCAGGTTCATCGGCCGCGCCCACACGTCAAGCTGACTCGGCGCGAGGTCTTCCGACGTGACAATTATACCTGCCAGTATTGCGGCAAGCGTGAGGGCAGCCTGACAGTAGACCACGTGATGCCGCGCCATCTGGGCGGCGAGCACATCTGGACAAACGTGGTGGCAGCTTGTCCGCACTGTAATCATCGCAAAGGTGGGCGCAGGGTGGAGGAAGTACACATGAAGCTGCTACGCATACCAAAGGAGCCTCCGGCAAGTGCAATCTATATTTTTGGCAGGCACCTGAATGATTATCAGGAATGGGAGCCGTATATCAACGGCTGGTAACACGACGCTTAAATAAAGAGACCGCCACCCAAAAGGTGGCGGTCTCTTTATAATTCAATCGTCATAAAATCCCTGGCAATAATCACTTCGCCATTATAGGTTTTTCTTGCTTCCAGCAGGAGGTTCCCGTTTGCAAAACGTCCGGTGGGGTAGTGAATCAGGTAAAGCTTTCCAACTTCTGCTTTTGACGCAATCTCACCCGCCTGTTCTGCCGAAGAATGTCCATAGAAAGCGCCCGCGGCTTCATGGATCAGGATGTCGGCGCCATCCGCCAGCCGGACCGTTTGCTCGCAGGGCTCCGTATCACAGGAATACGCAAGCACTTTGCCGGGGTTCTTGCATTCCACCCTCAAGCCAATCGTGGGGATCATATGGTGGACAGGCGATGAATGGATTTTGAAATCATCGCAATCCAACACATGTGCCATCTCTGCCTCAGGCAACCGATAAAAGCCCACAGGAAAGAAATTAGGCCATTCTGCCCAACCATAAAAGCCCATTAGATCCTCCAGGCGATCCATGGTGTAGTGCAGGCCGTAAATATTGAGCGGCTTGGTTCGTCCCATCAGCCACATGTCCATCAATAAGAGCGGCATCCCAGACACATGATCGGGGTGAAAGTGTGTGATGACAATGTCCGTCAGTGTGTTGAAATCCACGCCTGCCTGCTCCAGGCGAACCACCGGATTGCCCACACAATCCACCAGGATGGTACGCTCCTTGCCAACAATCACAAGGTGTGTGTTTTCATGGTCTATGGACGGTACAGCATTGGAAGAACCAAGAATAATGACTTTTGGCATTGGAAACTCATAGCTATAAATAGGGGAATGCCATCTTGATCAGAGCAGGAGTTATATAAATTTCGATTAACGCCGCTATCGCAAGGAACGGCAAGACGATACCAATAAAAATGCGGAACCAGTCTGCGAGCGAGACCAATAAGACCTCTCCGAGGCTCTTGTCAGGCTGAGGTGTAACTAATTGCGCGCCCACCTTGAGCATAGCAGCTGTCGCAAGGAAAATCGCGGATAGCTCAAAAATCCCGTGGGGGAGAATCCCTACGGCAAAGGCGAGCAGCGGCGAATAGCCCACGAGATTCGCTGCACCCAGCACTCCTCCAACGAGCGCTATATTGCCGATGAACAGCGTGAGCCCCAAGGTGCCAAACGAAACCAAGCCAAGCAGCAGAAACGCGACCGTCGTCCGCGCATTGTGGAGGAACAGCATGGGCGCGGGAAGTCGTTCGCCCAACGAGTCCAGATTCGCGAGATTATCCGCGATAAACGTCCGGAATTCATCAATGCGCTCGGGCGAGAGATCGATATAAACGGGCACGTTCGCCACAATCCACAGATAACTAACTATCCCGGAGATGATGGCGAGGCTGACAACGATCATGAGCGGTTTGCGTAGTTGTCGCAATGAGATCGGGATCTCTTTACGATACCAGTCCACTATAGATGTAGCTTGCCCTTTAAAACGGTTGCGGAATGTCTGGCCGATCCATTTGAGATTGATCGTGTCGATCTCACGTCCCAGCAGGTATTCGCGCCGGAAATGCGAGAGTCCCAGGCGAACCAGCATCGCCGCCAACAGCGTCACGCCCGCAATCGCAAACCACAGGACATCCTCATTACCCCAGAAGATCAATATGGTTTCGCCCTGTAAAAGAAATGCGACCGGTACCACCACAAACGAGGCGAGCAGATTCGCGGCGCGAATCGTTGTCGCCTGAACAGAGATCACAATCGCCGAGCTTACCATGAGCACAGCATGCGCGAACGTCAGCAGGAAGATCAAGGCAAGCATGTACGCGCTGGGGAAGGTCACATCACGGCGAGATACCAGAATTAAATAAATCAGAATCGAGGCGTAGCTGAAGACGAGCGGCGTAGTGATCCCAACCAGCAGCTTCCCCAGATACATGTGCCGGTCCTCAATAGGAGAGCTCAACAGTGGCTCGATCGTGCCGCGCTCTTTTTCGCCTACAAAAGATTCAAGAGCAACCACCAGTGTGAAAGACAAGGGGAAGAAACCGATCACCAGCACCACAAACGGGATAAGGTTATCCAGAATCAAACTTCCCCCAAAGCGGTTCATGAAACTGACAGCCTGCCGGGTGGTATCGTCTGCGATAAAGGGGAACAAGGTGACCAGCAGAAACATCGGTACCACAATACGCCAGTCGCGGAACTGGTCGGTGAATTCACGCTGCGCCACCATCCAAATAGCTGAAAAATTACGCTGCATAGGGCACCCCTTGCGCATCTGCCATGGTCTTCAGATAAACCTGCTCGAGCTTTCGAGGCACTTCCTGGAAGGACACGAGAGGAGCATTGCGGGAGGTGAGCGTGTTCACAAGCAGCGGGTTGACCGCCTGCGGTGCATCCACACGGAACCGCAAACTCTTCGCGCTGCGGGCCGCGAGGGTGACGCCCTGCGGCAACTGCAGATCTCCAACATCGAACTCACTGGCAAATGTTGCTTCATACTCCATCGGACCCAGCACAGTGTACTTCAATTCGTCCAGCGTTCCATTTAACAAAATCTTCCCACGATAGATGATCGCAATGGAGTCCGCCAGAGCTTCAGCTTCTGCAAGGTTATGTGTGCATATAATGATCGTCCGTTGTGACGAACGAAGCCGGGCGATCTCATCCCGCACCAGCCGCGAAGACTCGGGGTCCATCGCGGAGGTCGGTTCATCCAGCAGCAACACAGATGGGTCATGCATCAGCGCGCGCGCCAGTGCCAGCTTTTGCTTCATCCCCTTTGAGTATTCGCCGCAACGGCGCTGGGCAGCTTCGGCGATCCCGAAGTATTGCAGGAGATAGTCGCTGCGTCTCTTTATCATCGCTGGGTCGAGCCCATATACCTTGCCAAAGAATTCGAGATATTCCTCACCGGTCATACGCATGTAAAGACCGTGTTGTTCGGTCAGCACGCCGACATTGGCACGGATATCCTGTGAGTTTCGGGCCACGTCATAGCCTGCTACGCGCGCCCACCCGCGCGTCGGCTTGAGTAACGCCGTCAGCATTCGGACAGTTGTCGTCTTGCCTGCCCCGTTCTGTCCGAGCAGTGCCAGGATTTTCCCCGGCTCCACACATAAGGTAACCCCATCCACTGCCCAGAAATCGTTATTAAATTGTTTACTTAGGTCATTCGATTCGATCATTTGTCACCTGTCTGCAACGCTGGAACGCGCGCAGAGTAGCATAGCATAGAGGTTTCTTCGGTCAATAAGACACTAGTCCCTGTGGGACAACAGTCCCGCCCCGCTATGCCGGAGCGAGCCTCGTATCCTGACGATGCCGCCAGAACAGCGCCGCGGCGGCAAGCACTGCCACCACAGCCATAACCGTTTGATTGATGTTGATACCGCCCACCAGGGAAGCATCCAGCCGCAGGAAGTCCAGAAGGAAGCGACCGATGGGATAGACGATCAGATAGAGCAGAAAGATGTCTCCGTCCTTCAGGCGGTCTGCAAACCGGCGCGAGACCCACAGGAGCAGAAACATGTTCCCCAGGTTCCAGAGCGCTTCGTACAGAAAGAGGGGATGATAATACTCCACGTCCAGGTAACCTGCCAGGCGGTGTTCAGGATCGATATACAACTTCCACGGGAGGTCCGTCGGCGCGCCGTAAAGCTCCTGGTTGAAGAAGTTGCCCCAGCGCCCGATCGCCTGCCCGAGGGCGAGACTCGGCGCGCTGATATCGGTCCATTCTGCAAAATTCAGTTTGCGTCTGCGCGTGTAAAAGTACAGGGCGATCAACCCACCGATAACCGCGCCTGGAATTCCCAGCCCACCCTTCCAGATCGCCAGAGCATCCAGAGGATGAGTGAAGTACCAGCCGGCTGTCACGCCCGAGGAGGGTGGCGGTGTGAGGATGTGCCAGAGCCGCGCGCCGATGATCCCACCAATCAACAAATAGGTCAGCAAGTCCCAGACGATCTCAGGCTCATAGCCACGGCGTTTAGCTTCGCGCCCTGCCAGCCAGGCACCAGCGACGGCGCCCAGCATGAGGATGATGCCATAAAACCGTATGAAAAGTGGACCGATCGAAAATCCTTCGGGCATTCTAAATCTCCTGACTCTTCATCTTTGCATGTGCCTGGCTGCGGACATGCCAAATGCGCTGCAGGGCAGTGATGTTCGCAAACACAGCAATGATCCCAAGTCCGATAAGCAGCTGGTTAAAAACAAGTGCCGGCGCCAGGACAATATAACGTTCGACCCTTGTAAGCAATCCAACCTTCGCTTCGTATCCAAGCCCTTCTGCGCGTGCTTTTACGTACGAGACGAGCACCGATCCTGATGCTGCGCCGAAGACAAGCAATCCGCCAATCGGGTCGCCGAGGCTGAGGAAGTAGTATAGCAAGCCGCCATAAATGATCAATTCGGAATAACGGTCTGTGACCGAATCAACGAACGCGCCAAAATCACCTGATTCGCCGCGCAACCGCGCCATCGTACCGTCCAATGCATCGATGGGCGTCATCAACAGGACAAGCAAACCGCCGGTAAGCATTTCGCCGCGGGCGAGATAATACGCGCCCACCGTATTCCCGAGCAAGCCGAGCATGGTCATCATGTTGGGCGTCAATCCCAACCGGTTGAAAAAGCTGCCGAGTGGATCAAGGAACCACTTGAACCACAGACGTAAATAGTCGGTAAGCGTTTTTTTAATTGGCATGTGATCGATAGTCTTTTCTGTCATAACTCTCTAAGGGATAAACACAGGCAATGATAACAGCAAACTTTCAGAGTTAACCTTGCGAAGATTTCCCGCAAGTATTTGGATTTTCTTCAAAGCAAACTTCGTTGGGCACTTCTATAGAGCGCTTCCCGTTTCATCCTCATCCAGCGGACTGAGCAGGACATCGCGCTCTTTGCCGCCTCCCTGCGAGGGACCTACCACTCCCTGCTCTTCAAGTTGATCAAGCAAACGAGCGGCGCGAGGATACCCGATCCGCAGGCGTCGCTGCAAAAGCGAGGCTGAGGCGCGCTGGCTCTGACGAACGATCGAAACCGCCTTTTCGATCAGACCTTCATCTTCATTCTCTTCCGGCTCGGTGAGCAGTTTTTCCCAGGGCGCTGCATCTGTGGAAGCCTCCACAGTTTTTTGCCAGTGGGCGATCAGGCGCTCGATTTCCATATCGGTGATCATCACACCCTGAGCGCGAATTGGGTTACCTACCTCGGGGTTCAGGAATAGTAAATCGCCGCGTCCCAACAGACTCTCTGCACCGGTCGTATCCAGGATGACGCGGCTATCCACGCCCGACGCAACAGCAAACGCCAGGCGTGAGGGGAAGTTCGCCTTGATGAGGCCCGTTACAACATCCGTGGAGGGGCGCTGTGTGGCGACGATCAAATGGATGCCAGTCGCGCGCGCCATCTGCGCCAGACGGACGAGGTTATGCTCCGTCTGGTCGGGCGCAGACATCATCAAGTCTGCCAGCTCGTCGATCAAGACCACGATGCGCGGCAGCGGCACGCTGTCCTTCTTACGCGCCAGGCGGCGATTATATGTTTCCAGATCGCGAGTATGCGCAGCCTCGAGCAGGCGATAGCGATGTTCCATTTCCACCACCACCCAGCGCAGCACGCCGAGTATGCGCTCCACGTTGGTCTCCACTTTTCCATACAGGTGCGGCAAACCATTAAAGCGCAGCAGCTCGACCATCTTCGAGTCGATCATGACCATGCGCAGGTCTTCAGGTGGGTTGTTCATCGCCAGGCAAGCCGCAATGGACGTGATGCATATCGACTTGCCAGAACCCGTCGCGCCCGCGATCAACAGGTGCGGCATGCGCGCCAGATCTGCCACCACTGGCTGACCGGAGACATCGCGTCCAAGCGCCATCGCCAGCGGCGCACCGATCTTATGAAACGCTTCGGTTTCGAGGATGGATCTCATCCGCACGACGGAAGTATGCGAGTTCGGCACCTCGATGCCGACATAAGGTTTGCCGGGAACGGGCGCCTCGATGCGCAATCGTTCAGCAGAGAGCGCCAGCGCCAGGTCTTTCTGAAGGGAAGCGATCTGCGCCACGCGCACCTTGATCTGCTGTGCTTCCTCCTCGGAGGTGTTTCCGCGTTTCATAAAGCCAGGCTGCACAGCGAACTGCGTTACGGTTGGACCAACACGGAAACCGATCACGGTAGTGACGATACCAAACTCAGCCAGCGTCTTTTCGATCATGCCGGCTGTCTGGTTGATCGTCCGTTCATCCGGGCGCGTGTTCTGGTCAGTGAGCAGTATATTTAATGAAGGCAATCGTTCGTTGCGTTCGCGCGGTGCAGCGGGTTTTTTATCCTGATGTTCCGCAACCTTCAGGGATTTTCTGAACTCGGGGGGCAGCGGCGGGGATTTCTTACGAGGCTGTTTTTCCTGCTTCTCTTCGAGGACAGGAGCCTCCTCCTCCGGGACTTCCGGCTCTTTGACCGTTTCCACGGGCGGGGCTTCTCCTGCGAGCCTCAGCAGGGAGCGTTCGATCAATGCCCATACGTTGAATCCGCCCATGACTGCCAGCAGCCAGGGGATGAGCATAGGAAGCGTCCCGCCAGTTTTTCCAAACCGCCAAAACAACGTGACCATGCCCCACCCAACGCGTCCGCCGTCGAGCCCGGATTCCGCACGAGCTAGGGAGTTGTCGTTGAACGCGGCGAGCAAACCCAGGGTCAGGAATGCAGCAAGCTCAAGGGCAAAGAGTCGGCCCCATGGCAGGGGAACCGTGCTGCGGCGCAGAAAGGCATACCCGATATATCCCATAGCGATCACAATGAGATATGCACCCCAGCCGAACCACAGCGAAAGCACGTCTGCCCAGGGGGTCACCAGCACACCTTCGGTGTATCCGCCCAGCGCCAGAAGGGTCATCAGTGCTGCGGCGATAAACACTATACCGAGTGTGTCGCGGGCGAAACGCCCAAAGTGCTGGTTAAAGCGCGCAAGACGGTCGAGCCAGTCATCGCTAATTTCTGACTCGTACACGCTTTGTGGTTCGGAACTTTTTGACATGGTTGGTCTACTGCCCGTCTCCAGCGCTATTCTGCAGGAGCAGGCTTAACCCCATGCGCTGGTGTGCCGCATCGAGGTGCAGAATGCGGACCCGGAGAGACTGCCCTTGAGAAAGGATATCGCGCGGAGTCTGGTTGGGTCCCAGCTCCATCTCTGATCCGTGGATCAAGCCCTCGACACCCGCCTCGATACGGGCAAACGCGCCATAGGACATGACGCTGGTGATTACGGCGTTATGAATCGTGCCCACCGGGAATTCAGTATCAGCATGCTCCCAAGGATTGGGAGTCGGGCGCTTGAGGCTGAGCGCCACGCGGCAGCGTTCCGGGGCAATATCGAGCACCTGCACCTGGATCTCCTCTTCTAACCGAACGATTTGATTCGGGTGCGCCACACGCCCCCACGAAAGCTCGGAGAGATGGATCAAGCCTTCCACACCGCCGAGATCGACGAAGACACCGAAGTCCGTGATGTTAGTCACTATCCCCTTCGCGAGAGAGCCCGTTTGGAGGTTCTGGAAGAGTTCAGCTCGCCTGCCTGGTTCCGCCAGTGCGGCGCGCTCCGAAAAGACGACGCGCTTATCTTCGGGCACACATTCGATCACCTTTACTTTTAGCGTCTTGCCAACGTACGTTTCGAGGCTCACATCGCGGTCAGCCTCCTGTTCCTTTCCTGCCAGCTCGATGACGTGCGAGAATGGGATGAATCCGGCGAACCCATCATTCTCCACCAGCAAGCCGCCCCGGTTATGGCCGGTGACATTCATGGTGATGATCCGGTCGTTTGTGAATAACTCTTTGAGGGCTTCCCAATCCATCTGTGTAGCATCCAGTGCAGGCTGCGGCTCGGGCTTGGATGGAATAGCGGGTTTTGGTTTTACAAATGCCGGGGAGGGACGCGTGTGCTGGCGCTCCTCCGCAAGGACCGATTCCCACCACCCATCTTCGATCGTGGGCATTGTATTTTCATATTTCCTTTTTGTATTTCCGCGATTGGCATCCATATGATTCTCCTTACTGCAATGCTTCGTTTTGTTCCATGTCGAGGATGGCACGCGCAACCGCTTCCACTGCAACACGTTGCTTTCGATAGAGGTCGGCTTCAGACATTGCCAGCCTCCCTGCCACCTCTCGCACCTTACGTCCCTCGATAAATTTCATCTCCAGGATGTTGTAAAGAATCCATTCGCTTGTAAACCGTCGTTCCCCTTCGGGCTTGATCTGATCCACTGCCTTGCGCAAAAGGGCGCGCAAGGCATTCGGGGTGTTACCTTCATACTCCTCTGCCAGCATTTGCACAATCTTTAACTTCATCAATGGACTGTTCGTCAACTTGGGTCCGCCCCAGTAGTGGGTCAGCGCATCCTTCACCCAGTCTGCCAGATCAGATTCCTGAGGAAGAGGCTCGGTCAGCAGACTGGCACGGGTATCATAACGACCTGCGGCGCGCATGCGCTGCAGCATATCGATCTGGGGCTGTAAATCCTGCAGTGAGCGGAAGACGCGCTGCTGGAGCTGTCGGTCTTCCAATGCAAGCGCGGCGCGGTCTGCCAGTAACCAGACGGCATCGCGCTGGTCCTTGTCCATGTGATGGTCTATTTTGCGGGCAACGCCCAGCAATCCGAGCAAGGGGCGCACCTCGTCGCGGTCGCCATTCCCGCGGCGCTGGTACAGAGGCAAAATCCAAAAATCGCCCCAGGTGAATTCATGTCGCCCAGTTTCTCCGTTATGGCTGATCAGTTGCAGAGCTTCGTCAAGATCTTCCTTATCCAGCAAGGCTCGATTGCCAGCCATAACACTCAGCGTCAATTCATTACCGTCTAAAGCTGCCACAAAGGCGCAGGGTGACTGTAAATGATCGCGTACCGCCGCAAGCACTGTTTCGAGAAATTGCTGCAAGTCGCCGCGCGTCAACAGCCGTTCTTCGATATTTTGCAGTAACTGGAGTTCAGCCCGGTCCCGCCCAAAGAAAAGAAAGCGCTCCCACAACGGAGAGAACAACGTGACCGCGTGTTCAAATAACAAAACTGTCACAACGACTGTGAGAGGGACAAAGGCAGAATACGGTTCGCCCCCAAAAAAGACACCGGCACGCCGGACAATGGTCATCACAGCCAATGCCAGGGATGCCGTAACAGGTCCGCGCAGAAGCCACTTGAACAGACGGCTTTTTACGACCCGATCGGGCCACGAGACGCCAAAGAACGCCACTGCATACGCCATGATAATCACCAGAATGGCAACCAGCATGTTGATGATCAGCGCCGTGCTCCAAAAGAACAGTGGGAACTGGGCAGCAATATCGGAACCAAACAAAAGATATGGATATGAACCGAGCGCCGGAGCCGTTGCACCTGCCATCAGATACAACATCCTGCGCTGACCAGAACGGGTAAGCATCCGTCCGAAGGCGCGCAAAAAGTTATAGCCAGCCCAGATCATGATCCCGATATAAGAAACAGTGAAAATCTCGGTCCAGAAGGTGCGCTCGAGATGCGGCGCAGGCTCGCCGTTTGGCACCAGCGCGCCGACGAGCATGCCTGCCGCGAGCAGAACGAGGAAGCCAAACGAAGCCACATAGACGAGGCGCACCGCCAGCCGACGCCGTCCGCGTGAGGGACGACCGGCTGTCACAAGTAGTGCATCAGAAAGATGTAAATAGGCGGGAGGTAAAAAGATAATGCCGACCCACTGGAGCCGCAACAGCAACTCGATCCCCCAATTCGGAATGGAATTGTTTTGGAGGGCTTCCGTTGTGAAGACAACCACAACGCATAAAAGGATAATAGCAAATGAGCGGGCAACCCGGTCCCGTAAATTGAAAGACAGGGCATACAAAAACAGTGAAAACGCTGTAATGGCGATGCCAGCCGTCAAAATATTATTAATTGTTTTAAGTCCCACCAGAAGACCGTCCAGCCAACCGTTAAACATGCTTTCCTTCCAACGTTATCCCGAAAAGCATCGGGACTATAGTTTTATTGCTCTCCCAAAGAACAAAGCCACATCCTGAGTCAGGTAATATTGGTCATTATACCCGCAGAATTCGCATCCAAATTTCTGTGCAAGGCGAATGTAAGCTTGGTTTTTTGACTGCATTTCCAGGATTAAACGCCGCACGCCCCGTTCCTGCGCCCAGGTTTGAACCGCCGTTAAGAGCGCGGATGCGGCGCCTTTGCGTCGCTGCAGGGGCGCCACGACCAGATCGGTGATCCAGGCTACTGAAGAGGCGTATTCCACGGTCCCGCAAATGTACCCCATTGGGATGCCTTCATCCAGCGCCACGAGAGTCACATCCCGGCGCATCCACTCATCCGACAGCGATGCAGGGTCGCGCGGGTACTTTACCTCAATGGAACGCGGCAGGCGCACCTCGCGAAAACTGGCAACTGCCTGCCCGGCTTCGCGGCGCAGTTCCAGTTGCCAGACGTAATCACTGACGCAGGTGTGATCCAACCCGGTTAAGCGCGGGATGTCACTTGCACTTGCAGGACGAATTTCAAAAAAAGTCACGTTTCCTCCAGCTATTGATTTGCCACGCGTACCGCGATCACACAGGGCTCAAGCGCTACGCCAACATTGTCTGTAATCACAAGACGCAGGAAATAATCACCGTTCGTGAGGGAGGTGGTATTCCAGGGACCCAGTACTTCGTTAATCTTCGGCTCGCGCCCGGCTGAAATTGTTGCCCAGTTTTGGGTACCCATGGGCGCGACTTCATACTTAAAAAAACCAAAGTTCGGAACGCTGGCAGTTCCTGAAATGTCCACCGTCCCACTGATTGGCTCGCCAGGTTCAGGGAACGTGATCATAACCTGATCGGGCACGCAGCCACTCATTCCACTCGGGACCTCTTGCGTGACGGGGGAAAGAGCAGCCTGGGTCGACTGTTCGGGAGAGAGAGTTTCGACAGGAGTCAGGAGCAGATCCAGTGTAGGTGTCGCCAGGATGTCGGTGGCAGGCAGAGATGGGGCGATGAATGTCGCGATAAAGAATTCCACAAATACCAGAGCAAG
The DNA here is from genome assembly GCA_025938055.1 of Anaerolineales bacterium. The sequence goes on from JAICQC010000058.1 coordinate 11,588, forward strand.
GATGAAAAATGCTGCTGCCGTTGCCTGTCCCAACCTTCGCAGCGCAAACTCACGTTCCAGACCATAGACAGAGTCCCGCCATTCGCGCCACGAACGCCACATCCGCCGAAAGGCAAATAATCCTCCAATTGCCAGCGCGATGTAAATTAGCGGCTCATAGCTCGCCAGTGTACGATAAAGAGGGCCCATACCATTGCTGCTTACAGGGATCGTAGTACGCCACGGATAATCTTCTCGATCTTTGGAGAAATGACCTTCCCGGCTTCTATGACTTCCTCATGGGTTGTCACCGTTGAACCATCGAGGTTCGCTTTATTGCTAATCCCTGAAAAGCCCAGCACACGCATGCCACCGTGGCGGGCAATGATCACCTCTGGCACGGTGGACATACCCACCGCATCCGCGCCAGCCATGTGCAGAAAACGCAGATCGGCGGGACCCTCGAAGGAGGGTCCGCTCAAAGCACAATAGACGCCTTCGCGCAGAGGGATATTTTCGTCCGCGGCAACCTGCCTTGCCAGCGACATTAATTTGCGGTCATACGCCTGGCTCATATCCGGGAAGCGCGGACCCAGTTCGTCGATGTTCGGACCCATGAGAGGGTTAGCTCCCATCATACCGATCAGGTTCAGGTGATCGGTAATCAACATCACATCGCCGGGTACGAAATCGGGGTTCACTCCCCCGGCAGCATTCGTCACGACCATCATTTCGAGCCCCATCCGCAGCATCACACGCACCGGCAGAGTGATCTGTGACATACTATATCCTTCATAAAAATGGATCCGCCCCTGCATAACCAGGACCGCCTGTCCCTCCAGCGTGCCAATGACCAGTTGCCCGGCATGACCATGTACCGTGGAGACGGGCCAATGAGGCAGCTCACCGTAGGGAATGGTATCCGCACTTTGAACGGAATCTGCCAGGCGGTTAAGCCCTGAGCCAAGAATTAATCCCACCCGCGGGCGATGGGAGGTTCGTTTCCTTACATTTTCTGCTGCTTGGTCGATTTGTTCAAGGGTCACAAATGTGGTCATGATCGTTTCTTCTTTGCATAAAGATTAGGGTTATTTCCCCTCGATGGCGTCCCTGCCGTGCAAAAAATTATATCAGATATTCCTTTGGTTACTTTCAAAGGTGAAAGTAACGTAAATGGTATGTTTTTGTCATGTAGATGTCATTGGTAGAAAAAAAATCCTTTTTGTGCTATCCTTTTGCATAACATGTCGCGGTTGCCCTACAGGAAGATCATTCTCACGGCGGCGGGGGTATTGTCGCTCATAGCCCAAGGCATTCTGATAATCCCAACAAGCTTGGGATTCGTTTTCCCATCTCTTAATCCTGCGCGGGGGAGTTTCCTAATTGGTGCCAGCCTTTTTATCGTCTCCCTAACCCTATTCGCGGGAGTTATCGCCGGGCAATTTGCAAGGAATCATCCGGAGTGGCGCAGGAACGTAATGCTTCTATTGACGCAGGCGTGTACGCTCATCGGCATCTATTTGCTGGTTGACGATTTCGCTCTGCGCGAACAGGGAACAGGATTCTTGTTGAGTAGCCTTGTCACGATCTTGACAACATACGGGATCATTTCCATCCACGAGTCATGGGCTCAACCGGACGAGGAAGACTCCAATCCAGCGCTGGATTTCAGCTTTGATCCGCGGGCAAATGTTAATGCGCTTAAGGAACAGATCGAAGCTCTTACACGTCAGCTGACTGCCGAAAAACATCGCAATTCACAATTGATGCTGCTCAACGAGTTGAGCCAGCAGTTGGAGACCGAATTAGATCCCCCGGTCGCGGCGCAGTTGGCTGTAAACACGCTCGAGCGCGCCATGGATTGTTCGTTTGTCGCCCTGATGGCTCCGGAAGGCGATGCACAGGAATATGTGGTTCTTGCATCAGCCGGCAAGATGACAAGTCTTATCCCGCCCGGATATAGACAGAACGCAAATAGCGGGATTATCGGGCGAACGCACCGACTCAAGAAGATGCAGATGGTGCAAGACACAGAGCTGGATGCTGATTTCATCGCCATGGAAAATGAAAATACGCTTTCGATGGTCGGTATCCCCCTCCTCCAACATGGGCATATCAAAGGCATTCTCTGCATCTGCTCCGAAAAGAAATATGCCTTCAGCAGCCTGGACGCCGCGATTGCGGAAGGCATCGCCTCCGAGCTGATGCGCGCCTGGGATCGTTCCAGCTATCGCCAGCGATTGACGGAGCTGATCCAGGCTGGTATCTCGCTGACAACCCTGCTCGACCCACAAGCCGCTGTGCAGGAGGTGGCTGTGATTGCGCGCCAGACATTGGAGGCGCGCTTTGTCTTTGTCACGCTGCTCGACCAGCAGGGAAACTTCTCGCGTACGGCATTTGCTGGTCAAGCGCCGAAGCTACATGCCACTCTTAGCATTAACCCATTGGATGAAGTCATCATGCACGCCGCGCTGAATGCGACAAAGCCTTTCCGTGTACGAGACTTGCGAAAGTACTCAAATGCAAAAAGGATAGAACTCGATCATTCCGGATTGCGCAGTGTGCTCGCAATTCCGATCCGTCTGCACCGCTTGAGCATCGGCGCAATCCTTGCTTTTGGCAAGCAGGAGGGGGTGTTCTTTTCCGAAAACGATGAATCGCTTGCTGACCTCATGTCTTCGCAGGCTGCCGCGTCCATTGAGAGTTCCTGGTTATATCAGGAATTGCGCAACACCTTGAACATCACGTCAATGTTATACCAATTGAGTGTGGACGTTATCCAGACCGAAGAGTTGAGCCTGGCGGCGGAATTGATCTCCCAGGTGGCTCACAAGGTGACCAACTCCACACAAACAGGGATTGTTCTCATGACGCGCGATGGGCAGGTCGAAGCGGAAGTGGAGATCGATGTAAAAGGCTTGCATACCCGTCCTGAGCACCCCATGGAAACCATAGATCAGGCAATCGAGACAGGACAAAGCATCATCGTTTCGATGGAAAATGGATCGCTGGTGTGTTATCCGCTTCTGACGCGTGGCCGCACGTATGGCGCACTCTGGATGAATATTCCCGAGAGCCGCGGACAAAATTTCGCGAACCTTCAAACTCTTGCCAACCAAGCTGCGATTGCGCTGGAACGCTCCATCCTTTTGTCCGAGTCACGCCAGCAGGCAAAACAACTCGAAGCCGCATATGCAGAACTGGAGATCACTTACGACCAGACACTGACCTCTCTCATGTCCGCTTTGGATGCGCGCGACCGTGAAACCGAGGGTCATTCCATGAGAGTCAGCCGACTCACGTGCCTGTTGGCAGAGGAGATCGGGTTGAATGGTCCGCAGCTCAAGGCATTGGAGAGAGGTTCCTTGCTCCACGACATCGGCAAAATTGGTATTAGCGATACGATTTTGCACAAGCCTGGCAGGCTCACCGATGACGAATGGAAGATCATGAGGATTCATCCCGATATTGGCGCGCGCATCGTGGAGGGCATTCCCTTCCTGCAGGATTCTTTGCCGGTGATCCGTTATCATCATGAGCGCTGGGACGGGAGTGGCTATCCGATCGGGTTGAAAAAGGAGGATATCCCAATCCAGGCGCGCATCTTCGCGGTCGCGGACGTATTCGATGCGTTAACTAGCAAACGAAGTTATCGAAACAAGTCCAGCGCAGAGGAAGCGATACAATACATAAAGGAGCAGGCTGGGGTGTTATTCGACCCTCTCATTGTCGAGGCGTTGACAAAGCTTCCTTATCACGAGTTTACCGAAGGGGAAAAGATCATCGCATGAAGTCGAGAAAGCCCACTGGATCGTTCGCACCACACGAAGTTCAACAGTTTATCTTACCCATCTCTCTTTCCACAGTAACGATCATGGCTGCCTTACTTTTGGAAGATGTGATGGACGGGACTCCTTTCAACACGGGCCTGTTTGTTCTGGGCTCCGTCATCATCCTTGGCACAATCATCAATCATTTTGTGATCATCCATACGGCTGATTTCCGAGAATCCTATGGCTGGTTAAATGCTATTCTGAGCGGGATAGGTCTGGGGCTGCTATCCTATGTTTTGCCTGAGCATGTGGGCAAAGCGATGCATATGTTGATCCCATTCGGCGTGATCGCTGTCGCGATCATCTCCGGACGTCCCTATGCGTACACAACGCTTGGGGCGATCTTCCTCTTGAATCTGTCCCACGC
>JAICQC010000604.1 GCA_025938055.1 Anaerolineales bacterium
CTGGCTGCTGCCCTGGGTCTGAATATAGGGAGCAGCGATCGACCAGATCCACCAGTAGGATTGCTGTGCAGGAGCTTTGGAAATACAGGATCCATAGTCTGGTTCGCCATCGCCGTTGAGATCTGTGCCATGCAGGGTCTTCGCTACGTTTAGATATTCATCCCAGGTTTTGGGAGGTTCGAGACCTGCCTCGGCAAGTGAGTCGGTCCGGTAGTAGACCATGTGCATGTCGCCATCAAGCGGAATGCTGTAGACTCTTCCCTCGTACGAGTTGAAGTCCTGGAAGAACGGCGCGACATCGTCCCATTCGATCGCCGGGTCTGCTTCGATGCGCGGAGTAAGATCTTCAATGTAACCGGCCGGGGCAAAGTCCACGATCCAGGAGGGAGCAAACAGGAACGCGTCGTAGGCATTCGTTCCGGTGGCCATATCCGTCAGAGCCTTTTGATAAAGCTCACTGTTGGGTACGGTGATCACATTGATGGTCGCCCCGGTCAATTCCGTAAAGTCTGGACCACGGCGCTGCAAAGGCTCGGCAACTTGCGGACCAACGAAGGTCAGCAGGTTGACCGTAACACCCTCATATAATTTCCCAGATGCTTCGGTGGCAGGCGCCTCGGTAGCTGCGGGCGCTTCCGTGGCAGCCTCTGTCGCAGGAGCGCTGGTTTCTTCAGGCGCTTCCGGGGCGGCTGGAGCGCCACAGGCTGTGATGAAGACGCCGAAAATAATCACGACACTCCATAGTTTCAAGAGCTTGTGCTTGAGTTTCATGACTTCTCCTTCTTTATTGGTAAGAGCACGAAATTTTGTTGTGCGGAAATCGTTTACAATAAGAGGAAGCGGTACATATAATAGGTCAATAGGCTAGTTCCTTTCTTTTACAGAAATGATCACCTGCTGGCAGCGGGATTCGTTCTGTGGCGAGGAATGAAAACTATCAGCACTGGTATGTGCCGCTCTTTTTTATGCAAGGGGAGGAGTGAAGAACGTGAGCAGTTCTACCAGATTTGTGCCATCATTTCGCAGGGCGTGTTCCAGCCCGATGGGGATCGCAATTATTTGTCCATCTTTGATTGACACCTCCGTTTGATCTAAAGTGAGGATCGCATTTCCTCGAATCACCCAGACTGTTTCAACTTGTTCAGCATGGCGATGGCGACCCACAGCCGCGCCAGTCGGAACCTGGATCACGTTGACGTTCGCGAAGGGATTATCCGAAGTGGTCAGCAGACCCTTCATGGAAATCCCAGGAAAACGAGCGTGCTCCTCCCAATCTCCAACTGCAAGATCAGCAACACGCGGCATCGTCATCAATTCATTTCCATTCCGCCACACACGTTGAGGGCCTGCCCCGTAATATATTCCGCGTTCGGCGAACACAAGAACGAAACAGCACCGGCAACGTCTTCCGGAGTTTCAATCCGACCAAGCGGGATGCGAGAGATTATCCGATCCAGCGATTCTCGCGGTGTGATGCCCAGGGCACTGGCCCGAATTTCATGAATGCTACTGGTCATGGGTGTATCTACCACACCCGGGCAAACTGCATTCACCGTAATGCCTCGTGGCGCAAAGGCCAACGCCGCCGATTGCGTCAAACTGATCACAGCAGATTTTGCGGCTGCGTAATGCGGCTGGTCCGGCCGACCCGAACGGCCGGATATTGATGACAGGTTGA
>JAICQC010000095.1 GCA_025938055.1 Anaerolineales bacterium
GAGCAGGTGGTCATCTGGTCGCTGCTGGTCGAGCCGCAGGCGCGCGGCCATGAGTTGGGCACAGACCTGCTCAAAAGCCTGACTGCAAGCCGCGGTGCCAGGACCTGGCATGTACCCGCGATCTTCCCGGATGAGTTCCATAAGGTATTCGAAAGAGCAGGTTTCGAAAAGGAAAAGCTCTCGCAGTGGCAGATGAAGTTAAGTTTGTAACCAGCACCTGCCTGAGGCGAGAAGCCTGATCTGCACAACGGACTCATTGACTGGCTCCGCCTGGTCGGGTTTTGTTATCTTTTTGTTTTATTCATACTGTTGAAATCGAGGCTATAATCTCTTGACTCCCTCCGAGGAAGCACCTCATGTCGTTTCCACCCAATCCATCTTCCAATCGTAAAACCATCGGTGTGTTTGCATCACAGGTAGGGCGCGCCTGGGGCGCCGATTTCATTGCAGGTATCCATGCGGCTGCCGAACAGCATGACGTGAATCTCGTCCATTTCATCGGAGGCAAGCTCACGCCTATCACGACGGATGATAAGGACCAGATTTCCTTTGGGCTGTACGATCTTGCCAAGCCGGGACAGCTGGATGGCTTATTGCTGACAGCCGACGTGGCTCACGGTGCGAGCCCAAAGGACCTGAAGACATTTTCAGATTACTACGGTTCCCTGCCCATCGTTACGCAGTCGGTGGAGATGGACGGCGCTTCGATGTTCATCGCGAACAATGCGGAGGGCATGCGCGCCGCGGTCCGCCATCTGATCCAGGACCATGGTTACAAGCGCATCGCTTTTATCCGCGGCATTCCGGGGCAGGTCGATGCCGAGCAGCGTTTTCAGGCATATCAGGATGAACTGAAAGCGCATGGCTTGCGCTTTGACGAAGATCTGGTTGTGGACGGTGACCACACACCTGAGAGTGGAAGGACTGCCGTTCGCGTTTTGCTGGATGAACGCAGACTGCGCTTTCAGGCGCTCGTCGCCTCGAATGACAGTATGGCGTTTGGCGCGCTGGAGGCGCTGCAGCAGCGCGGCGTGCGCGTGCCTGACGACGTGGCGGTGACCGGCTTCGATGATCTGCGCGAGGCACAGGCAACCGGCGTCCCTCTAACGACCGTTAGGCAATCGTTCTTTACCGCGGGCAGACACGCGATGGAGGCGTTATTGAAGCGCATCAACGGGGAGGAAGTTCCGCGTGTCACCGTGACTCCCACACAACTGCTGATTCGCTGGTCTTGCGGCTGCCTGCCTGAAAACGTACGCCAGGCAGCTGTGGCGCCGCGTGATGTGGCAAAGACCGGCAGGCTGGAAAACAAGCGCGAGGCGGCGCTGCGTGCTTTGCTCAATTCCGCTGGCGTTACCGACCAGGATCCGGCGCTGTCGCAGTTCAAGGATGCCTTTGGCCGTACCTGGGATGGCTTCCTGTTAACACTGCATAGCAAATCATCCAGCGATGATTTCCTAAAAACCATCAATGCCATGATCGAGCTCATGCAAAAGCATGGACTTATCCCTTCTGTCTGGCATAATGTCATCTCCATGATGCGCCGTTACGCGCTGGGCGGGATCACCAGTCATACCACTATGCTGCTGGCAGAGAACCTCTTCCAGCAGGCGCGTCTGCTGGCGGGCGAGCTTTCACAGCGTTCGCAGGCGTACCGCCGGCTCGTGCTGGAACAGCAGGAGAATCTGCTGCATGGCTTCAGTTTTTCCATGGCGCCAGCCATGAGCATGGACGAGATCGGTGGCGCCATTTCGGAGCACTTCCCCGCCATGGGCATCGAGCGCTGGTACGTGATGTTCTACAACGACGTAACCGCGCCGCAGTCCATCTTTACACCCGTCCCCGAGAAATACAACCTGTTATTCCAATACGAGGGCTCTCACTTCGAGATCCCACAAAAGCGGACCGCCATTGGGACCGGGCAGCTCGTCCCGCGCGGCAAGACACCTGCAGACTATCGTTATACGGCTGTGGTGATGCCTCTTTCGCTGGCGCGCAACCGCTTCGGTTTCATGTGGGTGGAAATGGGACCACGCGACTGGGAAGTATACGTCCGCATACGCAACCTAGTGAGCAGCGCTTTATTGCGGGTAATGCTTGTCCAGCAAAAGGAAAAGGCGCAGCAAGAAGTGGAACGCCTGCTGGGCGAGGCGCGTGAACGAACCACTGAACTGGGAATTGCCAAGGAATTCGCAGAACGGACCGCCGCGGAGAATGCGAAACTTTATTCCAGCGAACAGACCCGGCGGCAGATCGCGGAGGCCCTCACCAGATCTGCACGCCAGCTCTCCTCACTGGGAACCGTGACCGATGTCCCGCAGCAGATCGTGAAGCAATTATCCATGCTGATCCCCAGCGATCGCTGCACTCTTTTTATGGAGGATATCAATGGGATTCCGCGCCTGAGAGCACACGCAGGTCTCCCGTCCGGCGCGCCGGTGGAAAACCTGGCGTACACGGTGCGCGGCACAAATGTGTACCATACAATTGCACGCCAGTCTGAACCGCTCGTGATCGGCGACGTGAAAAACATGCAGAGCTGGAAACAACCGGAATGGTTGCCGGAAGACCATTCCTGGCTCGGCATACCGCTTTATTCAAAGGATAAGGTGATGGGCATGCTCACGCTCAGCCGGAGCGCGCCCGCCGCCTTTAATCAGGACGACGTCTTACTCGCGAACACCTTTGCCATACAGGCATCGATCGCGCTGGAGAACGCCCGTCTCTACGACGACCTGAACCGCTTCACCCAGATGATGGAGCGCATGGTGGAGCAGCGTGTGGATGAACTGAACAGTGCCTACCAGACACTCGCAAAACTTGACAAGAACAAAAGCGATTTCATTCAGGTTGCCGCGCATGAGTTGCGCACACCACTGACCGTGATCAAAGGCTACATGGGCATGATCAAGACTGCACCCGGCGTACAGAATGATCCATCTCTTTCGCAGGTCATGGATGGCGTCCTGCAAGGCACCAACCGCCTACACCAGATCGTCAACAGCATGCTGGATGTCGCCCGCCTCGAAAATCAGGTCCTGACCCCTCATCTCGAAAGTGTGGCTCTGGGTCCGATCCTGCGGCTGATCCGAAAGGATTATGGGGAGGATCTGCAGGCGCGTCAATTAAACCTAGAGCTGGGTTCCGGTATTAATTCCGCGCCGCCCGTCCTGGCAGATCCGGAGCTGTTGAAAAAGGCATTCGATAACGTCGTCGTCAACTCGATCAAATTCACGCCGGATGGAGGCTCGATCTTTATCGATGCTCATCCTGTCCAGGTGGATGGACGCGGCGAATTCTGCGAGATCCGCATTCGTGATACAGGCATCGGCATTGACCCCGCCAATCACACAATTATTTTTGAAAAGCTTTATCAACTGGGAAAAGTGGAACTGCACTCCTCGGGCCGCACCAAATTCAAAGGTGGCGGACCGGGTCTCGGGCTGGCGATTGCGGCGGGCATTGTCAAATCGCATAGAGGCAAGATCTGGGTCGAGAGCCCGGGCTATGATGAGCAGAAACTGCCGGGCAGTACATTTGTCATCCAGATCCCGGTGGCAAATTAAAACAAAACATCCGAAGCGCCAACGAACGGCGGCTTCGGATGTTTTGTTCCACCGTTTCTCACTCCTCCGTCGCGCGGATAACCCGGCTGTTCCTGTCGAAATAATTGGTGAGCCGTTTGCGCACCGGCGCGAGCAAGCCAATATGCGCCAGCATGAGATATCCGAAACCTCCCATCGCAAGAAAGAACAACAGGTCTTTCCATAAGTAGGTTGGGTTTGCCTCGGTGAAGACGTAGCGGAAGACGATCAGCCCCAACTGGATCATGCTGATGACCAGCAGTGGGATCGAAAGCGGCCGTAGGTCATGGTCCTCAACGATCAAATGCAGCCCGACCATGGCACCCAGCCCGGCAGCCACAATGATTAGATATGCAAAGTAATGCGGCAGGTCGTATACCTGATCGTATAATCTCTGCAGGATCAGTACATACAAAGCACATACCCCGATCAGGCAGCCCCATATCAGGTAACTGATAATAAACGGCAGGACCAGGTTTCCGTAGACGCGTATCGCGACCATGGCGGTTAACCACCCAACGAGATATGCCAGCCCCACCACAAACGCCTTTGTGGGCAGGGTGAGAAGTGAATTCATGAGTCCCTCCCCAAAGATATCCAGCACGAGCTTTGCGCCGCCGATCAGGGCAAAGCCCAGCGCGCCCATACTCGCCATGAGCATTAGAATGCTCAACATGCCCCGTTGGGACAATTTAGTGCCGCGTAACAGCGAAGATGGTCCCCGCGGTGCGGAGTTTGGAGAACGACTCATCAGGCCTCCTGCCCAATTGTGATGAACAGCACTTTCGGGAACAGTTCATAAATTAAAATGATTTTGATATTATTATACCCATAAGACTGACTTCAGCCGCCTGGAGTTCCCCCTATAGGATCTGGGATCAAGACCCGCGGTTTCCCCGACGAAAAAGACCTCGCCGCGAACTCAACATAACAAACCAGCCCCGCAAATTGCGGGGCTGACTTTTCTCTGAGCAGTCTTTTCTTGAAACTAAATATGTATCGCATGCCCTTCCGCAGCATGCGCGGCTTCCATCAGCACTTCGCTCAAGGAGGGATGAGCATGCACATTCCGGGCGATCTCATTCGGAGTAAGTTCCATTAAATGTGCAAGAGTCAGTTCGGGCAGCAGTTCGGTTACTTCGGGACCGATCATGTGCGCGCCCAGAATCTCGCCGTACTTTTCATCCGTGATGATCTTTACCCAGCCAGCATAATCACCGAGGCCCAGCGCTTTGCCATTCGCCTGGAATGGAAAACGCCCGACCTTGATGGTGTGACCGCGCTCCTTCGCCTGCGCCTCGGTCAGCCCGAACGAGGCAACCTGCGGATGCGAGTACGTGGCACGCGGCATCATCTCATAATCCAGAGTGACCGTTTCGGCTCCGGCAATATTCTCCGCCGCGACGATGCCCATGGCGGAGCCGACGTGCGCCAGCATCAACTTCCCGGTCAGGTCGCCAATCGCATAGATGCTTGGCACGCTGGTCTGCATCTTCTCGTTGATCTCGACAAAGCCGCGCTCATTCAGCTTGACACCAGCCTCTTCAAATCCCAGTCCCTTGGAGTTGGGACGGAACCCGATCGCAACCAGTGCCTGCTCGGCTTCGAGAGTTGTTTCCTTGCCCTCCACCGACACCTTCACCCTGACACCCCCGCTCGTTGCTTCGACCGATTCGACTTTATTCCCAACCAGACATTTGATTCCGCGCTTCTCGAATTCCTTCTTGAGTTCTTTCGAGACCTCCTCATCCTCCAGGGGGACAAGACGCGGCAGCATCTCAACGATTGTGACTTCCACTCCGTACGAGTTCCAGACTGTGGAGAACTCCACACCGATCGCGCCGGAGCCAATGACGATCACAGACTTCGGTAATTTCTCCTGCAGGATCGCTTCGAGGTAGGTAACAACCTTTTTGCCATCCACTTTCCACGCGCCCGGGACTGCTGCGCTTGCACCCGTCGCCAGGATGATATTCTTGGCGGTTAAGTCTGTCGTCTTGCCATCCTTGTCTTTAACGGTAACCGTGGTCGCGCTGGTCAGCTGTGCGTCTCCCATAAAGACCGCGATATTATTCTTTCGCATCAGAAACCCGACACCTTTGACCAGGCGGTCCGAGTTCTGCCGCGAACGTTTGACGGCGACGCCATAATCCAGCTTGAGATTCTCGAATGAAAAACCAAAATCCTTGCCGCGTTCACGGAGCGTGTGTGCAATTTCAGCATTTTTCAATAACGACTTCGAAGGGATGCAGCCCACGTTGAGACAAACACCGCCAAGCCATTGTTTGTCAACCACTGCAACCTTCTGCTTCAGTTGTGCCGCCCGGATCGCCGCGACATATCCCGCAGGTCCCGCACCGATCACAACCACATCGAAATTTTCAGCCATATATTTCTCCATCCAAAAAGGGATCTTTAGAAGTTTTGCACTTCTTGGTACAGTCCTGCGCTCCATCAAGATGGAAGGACTGTTTTTGATTATAGTATAATTTTTTAAGTGCGATTCAGACCACTACGAATCTGCTGCCCTTTGCCACTCCCATTATACTGAAAGACGGGCTCTATTTCTCGCAAGATTCAATTTCACATGTCTCAGCCATGAAGCATAAGACCACATCGCAGAAGCCTGTCTTAAATTATCTTCTTGTGCTTCCATCCATACTTTTTGTCATATTTTTTTATGTATGGCTCGTCAATGCAGGCAGCCGGGGTGGAACAACCACATATTATTACGCTGATCTTGCAGAAGCCTTCATGAATGGCAATCTCCATCTTGGCACAGTGCCTCCCCCCGATTTGTTAGCTCTGGAAAACCCCTACAATCTGGGTGCAAGGATTGAACTCGCAAGGAGCGGAGTTGAAATACCCGTTGATCTCTCCCTGTATGAAGGGAAATTCTATATCTACTGGGGACCCGTTCCTGCACTGCTACTGGCGGTTCTCCAACTTTTTTCTCCACAACCCGTGGGGGATTTCTTTTTGGCTTTTGCGTTCGGGGTTGGGTTATTTCTAGCACAATCCCTGCTGCTCTTTTTTCTGTGGAGTCGTTATTTCTTTACTCTGCCAAAATGGACACTTCATCTTTCAATACTCATAAGCGGACTCGCCTGGACCGCCGCACTACTGCGTCACTATGCCGATCATGCAAGGGTCTACGAAACAGCCATCGTCGGGGGGCAGTTTTTTTTATTAAGTGGATTCTGGATGGCATTTACCGCCATTGATAGATTATCGATTTCAAAAGAAAGGCTTGCCTCCGCCGGGCTGCTCTGGGCACTGGCAATCGGATCGAGACATATCTTAGCTCCTCCGGTCTGTCTGATGATTCTGCTGACAGCATTATGGATTCTCACGACCAAGAAAAGTCTCACTGAAAAAACCGTGAATCTTCTGTCGCTGGGGTTTCCATTTACTCTCGGCTGTGCGGCACTCGCCTGGTATAACTGGGCACGCTTCGGTTCTGTCACGGAGACAGGGTTTTCCTATGCGCTGGCAGGCGTGGATCTACAACTATATTCCGCTGAGTTTTTTTCAGGGTCTTACATCCTCCAGAACGTATACAATTATCTTCTCCATCCTCCCGAATTCCTGTCAAAATTTCCCTTTGTTGCGATGCTTAAAGGAAGCGAAATCCCCATCCTGCCTGTGTATGCTGTGCCTCAATTCTACGTTGCCCAGCCAATGACAGGTGTGCTGTACTTATTCCCTTTTGCTGTATTTACTATTGTGCCATTAATCAGATGGATATCAATTCTATTCAAAAGGAATTCTGTAGAAAACTCGTCGAAAGAAAATAATCACAGAATACTTGCCTGGGCAGCACTTGGTCTGAGTAGTTCCTTTGTTGTCGCTTTTTCCCTGCTCATAGTCTTTTTTTGGGCTGCGATGCGCTACATGGGCGACTTTCTTCCTGCAATGACTGTTCTCAGCGCGCTCGGATTCTGGCAGGGATATCGATTGCAAAACCCTTCAGCAAAAGCCCTGTACGTGCTCCTTGGAATCATGCTGGCAGGTATTTCTCTGCTTGTAAGCACCTTACTGGCAATATCAACGCTTCAGAGTTGACCGATTTTCTTTTACAGTCATCCCTCTGGCTGGAAAGCAAGTGCTTTCTTGAAACCCACCAACCCTATCGTTCATAAGACTATTTGATTGTCACCACCAGCGCCTAACGCCAGACTTGTAGCGAGTGTATACATCACCAAACTTTTTCTGCAGGTAAATCTCCTCGTATCGAATCACCAGCATGTTCATCATTGCAATAAACACGGGACTCAGAATCAAGCCCCAATAGGTTCTGAATATAAATGGAAAGCCAACCAGGAAGAAAAGAAATCCAAGATAAATGGGATTGCGCGAAAAGCGATAGGGTCCGCCAGTGACAATCTGACTCACCGAACCGTGTGGATCGAGCGTTGTCCTTGCCTTCATGAACTGACCTGCCGCGCTGACCGGGAGGGCAAGCCCAACAATGACAAGGAAATAGCCAATCCAGACCAGAATTTCCGGAAATGCAAATGGCAAGGGTAGCCACCAAGTGAGCAGAAATGCAGCAATGATATGAATGAGCATCAATACAGGTGGAGCTATTCTTACATCTGCATGATCGACTTGCGGCTGGCTCATGCCCAATTCTCCAGAGATTCTTTCACCTTCATCAAAAATCGATCCGCCGATGCCCCGTCGAGGATGCGATGGTCGAACACGAACGACAGATACACCATCGGGCGGATGGCAATCGCGTCGTCAATCACCACCACACGCTTCTGCATCACGCCGACTCCGAGGATCCCGCTCTGAGGCTGGTTAATCACAGGATAGGCAAACAACGACCCACTGGTACCGTGATTGGTGAGCGTAAATGTACCGCCTTTGACCTCATCCGGTTGAAGTTTTTTCGAGCGCGCACGGTTTGCCAGATCGTTAATCGTCCGTGCCATCGCGAGTAGCGACAGATTGTCCGCATCCTTGATCACAGGCACGATCAGACCGTCCTCACCCAGCGAGGTTGCCATGCCAAGATTGACAGCTTTGCGCAGCAGAATACCTTCCTCGGACCAGGAGGAATTGGCATTCGGGTACGCCTTCAGCCCTGCGACAATTGCCATCATGAAATAGGCTGTAAAGGTAAGGTTGACGCCATCCCGGGCGAACGTTTCTTTGTTTGCCGAACGATGCCTGACAACGCGATGCATATCTGCTTCCATCACGGTCAATACGTGAGGAGAGGTATGTTTCGACAGCACCATGTGTTCGGCAATCTGCTTACGAATGACGGTGTGTTTGATTAACTGATCACCCTCTGTCGGTTTAATATTTACAGATCGCAGGTTCGAAGGTTGTGCCATCTGACTTTGAACGTTCAACTTTTGACCTTCCACGTAACCCAATACATCATTCTTGGTAATACGTCCATTTAACCCCGTACCCTGAACCTGAGATAAATTCACTCCATGTTCAGCCGCGATCTTCGCAACGACGGGAGAGATAAAACCCAAATCCTGTTTGGTCGAAGGCGGGATATCTGAAGGTGCAGGTTGAGAAGAGACGGTTCTTTGACCTTCCTGCGGCTGTACTTTTGCCGGAGCCGATGCAGACGAACCTTCCACAGATTCGCCAGGCTTCCCTATAAACGCCAGTACAGCCCCGACTTTCGCGGGGACACCCTCCTCGGCAAGAATTTTCAATACGGTTCCCGAGGCAGGCGCAGGGATTTCGGTATCCACTTTATCGGTGTTCACTTCCAGAAGCGGCTCCAGTTCATCCACCAAGTCGCCTTCTTGTTTCAACCATTTGATAATAGTTACCTCTTCAACGCCCTCACCTAGTAATGGAACAAGTACTTTAGTCGCCATCTTTCCTCCAAACAACAGTTATCACTCAGCAGTGATCAGTTATCAGTATTTTCACCTGCGGATTCTGCAAAGTAAACAGCAGTTTCTTCGCGCAGTGTACGAGGAGGTTCACCGCAGAATAAATCAGCTTTGTCCATCATCTTACTGATCACTGATTACTTGATCACTGGATACTGCCCTGGATCGACCTCATTCATCAAATCATAAACAGCATCAAACACCGTCTCCGCATTTGGCTTGGACCAATAGTCACCATCGCTGCCATAGGCAGGTCGATGCGCTTTGCCAGAGAGCGTCCGCGCCTCGGAGTCGAGGTGATAATAACCACCCTGTTTTTCGATCACTTCCTGCATCATGTAGGCTGTCGTTCCACCTGGCACATCCTCATCAAGAAATACGACGCGGTTTGTCTTTTTTAAGGATTCCACAATCTTGCTATGAATATCAAATGGTAATAGTGACTGCACATCCACCACTTCTATGTCAATCCCAACTTTGCTCAATTTATCCGCCGCATCCATCGCAATGCGGCAGCACGCGCCATAGGTGGCAACAGTGACATCGCTGCCCTCACGGATCACTTCGGGCACACCCACCGGTACGGTGAACTCACTGATATTATCGGGCAGCCGTTCCTTGGCACGATAGCCATTCAATACCTCAACGATCACAGCCGGCTCGTCTGTTTTCAACAGGGTATTGTAAAAACCCGCGGCGCGCGTCATATCGCGCGGCACAAGCACATTGACGCCGCGCACAAGGTGAATGATCCCAGCCATGGGAGAGCCAGCGTGCCAGATTCCTTCTAGGCGATGGCCGCGCGTGCGGATGATCACCGGCGCAGACTGCCCGCCGACTGTGCGCCAGTGCAAATTGGCAAGATCATCAGATATGACTTGCAGCGCGTACAGCAAGTAATCAAGATATTGAATCTCACAGATGGGACGAAGTCCGCGCATTGCCATGCCAATTGCCTGCCCCAGGATGGTCGCTTCACGGATGCCTGTATCGCTGACGCGCAGCACGCCATATTTTTCCTGCATCCCTTTGAAGCCCTGATTAACATCTCCGAGAAAACCAACGTCTTCACCGAACGCGATCACGCGCGGGTCACGCTCCAACATCGCATCGAACGCGGCGTTCATGATCTCGAAGCCCATCACGGTCGGGGATGAACTCGAGTAGGCAGGTTTCACTTCCCTCACTGCCACTGCTTTGCCGCTGTGCAGGAACGAGCCATATCTTTCCGTGTTGATCGCATCCTGTTCATTTTTCCATTGGACTAATACCTGCTTTGACGGATGGGCTTCCTCCCGCAGAACTCGCAGTGCTTCATGTGCCGCGCCATGGACATCCCGCCTCAGCGGCGCAGGGAGGGCTGCCAGCCGCTCTTTGATCTTTTCCAACTCGGAGGCGTGGGACGAGCTCCCCGCGATCTCATCGAGCATATCCAGCACCTGCCCGCGCTCTTCAAGGATCGGAGCAAGGTATGCCTCCCAGGCAAGCTTGCGGATTCCCTCGACAGCCGCGTAATCCTCTTTTTCAACGGCAGCAAGTTCAGGCTCTGTGGCGAGGCGGTTTTCAATGATCCACTCGCGCAGCTTACGAACACAGTCAAATTCCTGCTCAAACTTGAGTCGCTCAGGAGTCTTGTATCGCTCGTGACTGCCGGATGTGGAATGCCCCTGGGGCTGGGTCACTTCGGTGATATGCACCAGTTGTGGGATATGGTACTGGCGCGCGATCTCTGCCGCATTGGAGTAGGTCTCGAGAAGCGCGGGATAATCCCAACCCCGCACCTGATGGAGATCATAGCCGCGCTCACAATCTTCCTCAAGACACGGATCGCGCTGGAAACCCTGCAATATGGTATGGATGTTTTCCTTGACCATCTGGAATTGATTGGGGACGGATATACCATACCCATCATCATAGACGGTGATCACAGCAGGCGCCTGCAATACGCCGATGGCATTGATCGTCTCCCAGAACATACCTTCTGCTGTGGAGGCGTTACCAATGCTAGCAAAAACGACTTCATTCCCATCCTTCGAGAATTGCTTAAATGGCTGGAGTTCTTCAAGATTGCGGTACAGGACCGACGCATAGGCGAGCCCAACCGTACGCGGCATCTGTGTGCCGGTCGGTGAGACATCCGCCGAGGTGTTATAGGATTCGGTCTGGGTCTTCCACGAGCCATCCGGGTTGATATAGCGGCTGGCGAAATGCGCATTCATCGAACGCCCGCCTGTGTTCGATTCGTGGTTTACGTCCGCATGGGCGTAGAGTTGGGCAAAAAATTCCTGGATATTCATCACCCCCAACATGAACATCCAGGTCTGGTCACGGTAATATCCTGAGCGCCAGTCGCCTTTTTGGAAGGCACGCGCTATCGCAATATTGGCAAGCTCCTTGCCATCACCAAAAATACCGAATTTTGCTTTTCCGCTTAATACTTCACGTCTGCCGATAAGCGACGCCTGCCTGCTCTGGTAGGCAAAGCGATAATCCTTGATGATCTCCTCTTTCTCGAGGGGAAGTGCAACAGTACCCTTTGTTTTGGGCATGGACTCTCTCCTGATTTGAGTTAAGTGAGATTATAACAAATGGGAGAGCGGGAATAGAGAGCAGGCGATGGAACTGCTTCGCAGGCTCGAACCTGGATGGCAA